>JAFGDR010000005.1 GCA_016932035.1 Candidatus Cloacimonadota bacterium | reverse complement strand
TCTCCGTGTCCTCTGTGGTTAAATTATAATTGTCTGAAATGCAGGGTGTTGAGATATTAGTTTCAAATCTTATGTTCTTGACTATAAATATCAATCTGTTTGAAGATGGCGATACCAGACATTCATGCTTTCAATGTTGCCAGATATATTGGTATTATTTACAAGTCTTCCACAATATTCATATCCGCATTTTGCAAACACAATGTTCATTCCATAAGAGCTGGCTCTTGCAATGGTATATGCAGTTTTGATTCCCTTTGCTTTCATCTCTTTTTCCATTCTTCCAAGCAACTGTGATGATAAACCTTTTCCACGGAATTCTGGCAATGTTGCAAAATCTGTCATTTCCACACTCAAGTGATCGTAGTCGATTTCAGCAGAAGAAAGTGCAACCACTTTTTCTTCTTTGAACACGCCGAAATACACGATATTATCTTCTATTGTTCTTACGAGATACTTTGGGTCATGTATTGGAAAAGGGTATGTTTCAAAGGTTTCCTTATACAAACCAACCATCTGTTCAATGTCTTTCTTATCACATTTTCTGATCGAATATTCAGATGGGATCGTAGTCTCTGGATATTTTCTTTTTGATAGAGCTTTCATTATTACATTTTCATGCGTTTCATTCAAACAATTAATGCTTCTCTTATCATCAAGGAATTTGCTCATGATCACTGCAGTTTCTTTCCCATCATAATATCGTGGAATCGACGCTTCACAAAGATAATTTCGATCACAAAGAAGTTCTTTGAAGGATTCCGGAACTTTTGTGAATATCTTAGAATAACGTTCCTTTTCTGCAAGAACATCCAGTTTATCCAGAAGTGAAGGCATATCTTCAGGATCGAATTTCATAAGGTAGACACGATCATTATATTTCCCATGCTGGATGGTGGAGTTGCCTATTTTTTCAATGGTATCCTTCAAGACCTTCTCTCCATCCTCTCATTATGTTTGGGAACAAGACTTGTGGTATCATCATAATCCGCAAGAAGTTTGGCAATACCAATCCCCTTATACTCTATAGCATCATCAAGTTTAAGCTGAAGATCGCACTTTTCACAGTCACGGTCACAATATACTTGTTTGTATGATTCCGGTTCTTTATAGGTCGTAATAACGCCTTCATAATTACGAAGGATCACACGATTTGTGGACCAGGAGATGATATAATTGGGCATAACCGGTATTTTTCCTCCTCCATGGGGAGCATCAATGACATAGGTCGGAACTGCAAACCCACTTGTATGACCAATTAAGTTTTCCATTATTTCTATTCCCTTTCCAACCGGAGTCCTGAAATGTGACAACCCTTCTGAAAGGTCACATTGATACAGATAATATGGTCGAACACGATTTTGAACTAATTTTTGAACCAGCTTTTTTATAATTCTCTGGCAATCATTTACACCTGCAAGTAATACACTTTGATTTCCAAGAGGAATGCCGGCATCTGCAAGCTTTTTAAGCGCTTGCCTGGATGACAATGTGACTTCTCTGGGATGATTGAAATGTGTATTTAGCCAGATAGGATGATATTTTTTCAAAACATCCACAAGTTCATCTGTAATCCGGTATGGAAGTACAACTGGCATCCTGCTGCCAATTCGGATCACTTCTACATGGGGAATACTCGTTATTTCAGAAAGTATCCAATCCAGGTAATCATCAGACAACATTAAAGGATCGCCGCCTGAAAGTAACACATCCCTTATTCGTGGCGTGTTCCTGATATACTCGATGCCTTTGAGTATTTTATCTTTTTCAGGTATGCAATCAATGTCCCCAACTTTTCTTTTACGTGTGCAATGGCGGCAATACATGGAACAAATATTGCTTATGTGGAAAAGAACCCTGTCCGGATATCTGTGAGTTATGCCCTCTACGGGGCTATCTATATCTTCGGATAGGGGATCTTTAAGTTCTTCTGGTGATACAATTAGTTCTTCAGGTGAAGGAAACGACTGGAGAAAAATAGGATCATTTCTAAAATCATCAGTATCTATCAGCGATAGGTAGTAAGGTGTAATAGACAATGGGAATTTTTCCAATGTTTCTTTAAGCTTCTCTTTTTCAGATGACTCAAAATTTATTCCAAGTAGTTTCTCGAAAGTTTCAATATCCCGAATTGAATGTTTCAATTGCCAATTCCAATCTTTCCACTTAGGTATGAAGTCTTCAGAATCAATTCTTGTTGCTATTTCTTTTTGTTGCTTGCTGTATTTTTCCATCAAAAAACCACTGGTAAAGTTTCGGCGTCAAAAATCGTATCTGCAATTTGACATCCAATATTAGCACAAAAATGCACATTGGATATTATATATGACAGATACTGTCAGTCACTTTTCATTGACTGTCGCCTATAAAATAAAAATAAACCTAAACAATTTGGTTGTGCAGTCCCTAACTTAAAGTTAATGTCACATATACATTTCCCTCCCATTCAAATGGCTGTGTAGTCCTGAAAAGAGTTCGGTGCTAAATAATTATGGGACGATACATCACACTAAACCGGGTGATGTATTCAGTATGCTGATCCATGTTTTACACCATTTCCCGACAAAAATCCTCGCCCCCCTCATGCGGGGGTTGCCCGCCCAGTTCAAAGGCGATAGTTTGAGGAAATATTTTCGTAGGAATCCGTGGGTCCGAATCCCATCCCCTGCACCAGACATTTGGGGTATAGGTAACTGTATTTTTTTGTAGGGGGTTGTGAACATAACATACAAAACCAAAACAGTTCATAGTTTCAACTTTTCAAAATCTCCACAAAGATGGAAGATATGGAACAATAAGATTTTTTAGCTGGCAGCTGTATCATGGACAATTCTGGACTGTCCTGGTAGTGCTTAAAATACGCAATCATTATCAGGATACCACAACAGATTTAAGCAATTATCTGTTTGATATATTTATGGTAGAATCACCGATTTTTGATATATTTGATGGATTGCCCAGACAGGGTCCAGGTAATAACAAGTGCACTGAAAAAGCCTTTAATTTGCTTTCTTCCCTTCCTGCAGGC
>JAFGDR010000004.1 GCA_016932035.1 Candidatus Cloacimonadota bacterium | reverse complement strand
ATTGAATTAGGAATTTCAAATTTCTAATTCCTAATTTCAAACATCAAGTTTCCCTTATTCTGACAATAGGATTTTGACATTTCCCAAAAGGATTATATATTATTTCAATACTCATACCGTGAAAGTATGTATAAGAATAATAAATCGAAAGGAAAATAAACATGGATTTATTCACTGAACAGATAAAGAAGCAACTGAAAGATATTTTGGAAAAACTTCAAAATAAAGTAACGATAGCATTTTTTACGCAGGAATTTGAGTGCGAAACCTGCAAAGACACACATGAGTTTGTCGAAGAGTTCGTATCTCTTTCTGATAAGCTCGAACTGAAGGTATATGATTTTAAGAAAGACAGTGCAATTGCAAAACAATACGGTGTAGATAAAATACCTGCAATGGTCATATTAACCACTGATGGCAATGATAATGGCATACGATTTTTCGGACTTCCCGGCGGATATGAGATCAATTCTTTTATCGCTGCAATGCTCGAAGTGTCAGGTCAGAAGCATGAGCTCAATGAAGAACTCATGAAGCGTATCAAAAATATCTCAAAAGATGTTCGCATACAGGTTTTTATAACGCTGAGCTGTCCGCATTGCCCGGGTGCTGTTACGAATGCACATCATCTCGCAATGCTGAATGATCATATCTCAGCCGATATGGTCGAAGCGCAGACCTTTACCACAGAGTCGATCAAATATGATGTCAGCGCAGTGCCGAAAATTATTATTAACGAACAACATGAACTTGTCGGCAACCAGCCGATAGAGAAGTATCTTGAAATAATCGAGAAACTTTAATTCCTCCCAATAAAAGAAACGCCCTGAGTTCCAGCTCGGGGCTTTTTTCTTCTTTTTATTATCTTAAACTGATCTCAGCTACAACTCGATCATCCTTATCGATGTAGGCAAAGGCCATCTTTCTGGTCGTATGAGCGAGTGAATATCTTCCATTACTATCGATCATAATAAGTCCTGCATATTGTCCGACTCTCTTGTGCATGTAATTCAGTGCTCTTAACGCTACCTCGGAAACAGGAAAATCCCTCAGAAAATCGCAGGCAGTTTTTGTAAGTAGACTCTTCATAATAGCCTCTCCCCACCCGGTCGCTGATGCCGCACCTAATTTATTGTCAGCATAAGTTCCAGCACCAAGTATCGGCGTATCTCCAACTCTACCGGGAAGCTTCCTTGACGTTCCGCCAGTTGAAGTTGCAGCAGCAAGATTCCCATCGCAGTCCATTGCCACCGCCCCAACAGTACCTTTGGGAGTTGGTTCGTAAGGAAACCTCGTAGAATAAGACTTATCACATTTTAATTTTCTGTATACTTCCAATTCTCTTTCTGTTAGAAGTTCTTCAGGAGGTAATTCAGTGAAACCGTAATCTCATGCAAATTTCTGCGCACCATTTCCCACAAGCAGGCAATGTTCTGTTCGTATCATCACACATTTTGCAACAGAAATCGGATGAAGTATGTTCTGCAAGGCAGCTACAGCGCCGAACGAAAGATCTATGCCATTCATAATCGAAGCATCCATTTCGATCTCTCCATCTTTGTTCAGTACAGCACCTCTTCCGGCATCGAAGATCTGATCATCTTCAAGAATACGAACTGCTGTTTCAACTGCATCGACTGCAGAGAGTCCATTCAGCAGAAGCGGATATACTTCTTCAACTCCTGCTTTCACACCTTTAACATGAGCATAATCCTGTTCGTCAGGAATACTCCATGCACCACCATGTACTATCAATCTTGGTTTCATACATACTCCAATTCTTACAATTTTTCAATTCTGAAATATTTTACTGTCAAGCACACCAAATTTATTGACATATTGATAAACAAAAATCATTTTCGTTTACGGCAATAGGATATCATAATGGAAAAATATCTTGAGATACTCAAACAGAAAAAACTAAAGAAAACACCGAAGCGTCTGGAAATCCTCCGGATCATGCAGCAAAGCAATTCATACTTCTCTCCCCTCGAACTACGCGATCTCCTTAAAGAGAAATTCAATAAGGTCGGACTGCCGACCGTGTATCGAATACTCCAGCAATTCCAGGAAATCGGCATTGCATCATCGATCCAAAAAGAGGATAACCAACTTTACTATTTCTTATGCTCTTCGCAGCACGATCATCACCACTTCATCTGCAGAAAGTGCCATAAGGTATCCTGCGTGGAATACTGCAATTTCGATGCGATCAAGCAACTTGTTGAAGACCAGCTCAAATCAAAAGCAGAGAGCCATATCCTCCAGATCGAGGGACTGTGCAGGGATTGCAAAGAATCATGAAAAAGAGTATCATCCTGGGCTTGCTTATGATCATAATAATCTCATGCACGAAATCTGTCAGCAAAAATGATGCTCTCGACATCTTTGTCAGCGTGCTTCCGCAGAAATATTTTGTTGAACGCATCGCTGGGGATAAGGCAGATGTACATGTTATGGTTTTGCCAGGACACAGCCCTGCAACATACGAGCCGACTCCTTCACAAATGAAGGAAATTTCTGATGCCGATCTGTACTTTCGTATCGGCGTTCCTTTTGAAGAAACTTGGATGAACAAGCTGGAACATCTCAATCCTGACATGACGATCATCGATACGAGGAAAGGTATATCACTTCGTCCGATGGATTCGTTTGCTACCCTTCAGGATAAAATGTCTCATGAGTATCATGCAGAAAAACATACCCCACACGATCACTCACACCAGCTCGATCCGCATATATGGTTGAGTCCTGAATTAGTGAAGAGACAGGCAATGACAATTTGCGAAACTCTTCAGGAATATGATGCTGACAATACTACTTATTATCAGGCAAACCTGCAATCCTTTCTTGATGACCTGGCGGCACTTCAGCAGTATTTTAGAGATCGTCTCTCGAACCTTACGCATCGCGCATTTCTTGTGTTTCATCCCTCCTGGGGCTATCTTGCAGATGAATTCAGATTGATGCAGATCCCTATTCAGATTGAAGGAAAATCACCTGCCCCAAAAGAACTCGCAGAGATCATATCATATGCACTGAAAAAAAATATTCGTATCGTTTTTGTGCAGAAGCAGTTCAGCACCACTGCAGCAGAAACCGTCGCACAAGCAATTGATGGAAAGGTCGTGAGCATCGATCCGCTTGCCGAAAATTATCTTGAAAACATGAAAACCATAGCAGACACCTTTCAGGAAGCACTCGATGAAGACTGAACACACTCGACCGGTTATTACACTTAACGATCTGGATTTTTCCTATAATGGAGAACCTGTTCTCCAGGATATTACGATCGAGATCGACAGCAAAGATTTTGTTGCCATCCTCGGACCGAATGGAGCAGGAAAAACAACACTAATAAAACTTCTGCTCGGATTTCTTAAACCAACTAAAGGCAGGATATCAATTTTAGGAACGAATCCTATAAAAGCCAGAAAATTTCTTGGTTATGTTCCGCAATACAGCACGTTTGATATGGACTACCCCATCCATGTGATCGATATTGTGAAGATGAACACGCTCTCTGCAAACTCATTATTTCCATCATATAAAAAAGATATTGCGGAAAAAGCTTTTTCTCTTTTAGAGAAGCTTGAAATCCAGGATTTTGCAAACAGGAATTTTCATGAACTCTCTGGCGGTCAAAAACAGCGAGCCCTGATCGCACGAGCGCTGATCAACGATCCAAAAATTCTTTTGCTTGACGAACCCACTGCAAGTGTTGATGTCTCGATGGAGAAAGATATTTATGACATCCTCAAAATACTCAATGCCTCCACAACAATTCTCCTGATTACTCATGATGTTGGCTTTGTCTCAACCTATGTTAATAAAATTTGTTGCTTGAACCGTTTCGCTTCGATGCATTCTGTCCAAGAGCTGACAGGCAAATCGCTGTTTGATATATACAGTGAAAGCAGTAAATTTCTGCAGCACCATTGCAATCTTTAGTTATGGATAATTTGTTCACAAGCATCGCAACCTATACATTTCTGCAAAACGCAGTTATTGCTGCCACTCTCGCGAGCATTGTTTGCGGAATTACCGGCACTTTCGTTGTGGTAAAAAAGATAACCTTCATCAGCGGAGGAATCGCACACGCAGTTCTTGGAGGAGTCGGTATTGCATTCTATCTCAGCATGCCCCCAATTATTGGTGCATTTGTCGTTGCAATTCTTGCCGCAATTACGATCGGGCTTGTGAAGCTGAAAGCGCATCAGCATGAAAATACAGTCATCAGCGCGCTCTGGGCAATGGGCATGGCAATTGGTGTGATCTTCATGTATCTCACGCCCGGCTACAGCGCAGATCTTTTATCCTACCTGTTCGGGAATATCCTCATGGTTTCTTCGACAAATCTTTTCATACTTGCCGGATTGAATGTGTTCATCATTCTTATTGTAATAATATTCTACCGACAATTTGTTGCAATTACGTATGATGAGGAACAAGCGAGGTTAAGAGGTTTGCCAGTTGATTTTCTGTATATTCTGCTTCTGTGCATTATTGCTCTTACCATTGTCGTGCTCATCCAGATCGTCGGTATCATTCTGGTTATTGCGTTACTCAGTCTCCCGGCAGCAATTGCAGGTCTCTTTACCCGCACATTACACGGCATGATCTTTTCTGCAATCGGGTTGGGACTTGTTTTTACTCTGGCTGGTATTGCACTATCCTTTTCTGCAAACATCCCGACCGGTGCTACGATCATCATTATTTGCGGCATTGCATATCTTATTGCAATAAATCTCTCTCGTGTAATCCGCAAAAAACATTGACCGCTTTTTGCAACCTTTACTTTTACATCAAACTTGAACGGATAAAAAATGCAGAACACATCATTCACTGATACTGATATTATTTTTCAAACCTTGAGTTATGCGACACGTTTACTCGCGTCCGAGAAGAACCTTGATCAACTCGTGGAGAATGCTGTGGATATCCTTTCTGATTTTGGGCATAGCAATAAGGTGGAATTTTTCTCGCTTGATGATGAGAATCCCGGTAATATCATTTTACTCGGGCAGCTGGAAAACGGCTTCATTTCTCAGCCAAAAGCAGGAATTCCGATCAATGAAACAAATTTTGAAAACATGCTTGCACTCAGGCGTCCGGAGATCGTAAAAACTGCAGATCGCAGCATCATCTATCTTCCCCTGATCGGCTCAGGAAATAACCCGATCGGTATTCTTGTTCTGCATGTAAAAAGCCATACAAGTTTTGATGATATCGAACTACGCTCTCTAATTATTCTGACAACGCTTATTGCAGTTTCCCTTGAATATATACAATCCAGTCGACTTGCAATGTTCGACTCTCTTACCGGGCTTTATATACGCAGACAGATGAATCTTCATATTGAGCATGAAATTGGCAGGATAAAGAGATATGGTGGAAGGTTCGCAGTTGCGATGCTGGATATTGATCATTTCAAGCGTGTTAATGATACGTATGGGCATTTATTCGGAGATCAGGTTTTACAGGAATTGGCTCAACTCATCCGCAATACAATACGTCAAAATGTTGATATTCCATGCCGCTTTGGTGGAGAGGAATTTATCATAATTCTTCCTCAGTCGGATGTTGAAAAAGCATCTGCAGTAACAGAGAGACTTCGGCAGATCTGCGAGGAACATGAGTTCCTTTACAAAGGAAAACCGGTTCCTGTCACGTTTAGTGCAGGTGTTATAGAAGTTAATACGTTTAGTACAACACCTAAAGAAGTGATCTCTCGCGTTGATAAATTGCTTTATTATGCAAAAGAGAATGGCAGGAACAGGGTTTGCAAAGAGGGATAGGTATTTTTATAGTTCGTGGATTTGCACTAATTACAATATAATGTTTACTCATTAATAATGATTGCATCTGCCTGCTCATAGTACGAATCTGCGATATCATCCTTATACAGAGCGTAATAGCAATCTCCAATACAATAGAGGTATTCCTGTAATTCGATCATTGCACCTCGCTCTCGCGCAATTTCTGATGCTTCTTTATAGTAATCAATCGCCTTTTCCCAATCCTCGAGATCAAGATCATAAACCTGGGCGATCATATAGTTAAAGAACTCTTCTTCGGTTTTATCATCCAGCTTGCGAGCATATTGAATGCCCAGTGAATAGTAATCTATCGCAATATGATATTTTTCATCATTTTTACTTGTAAGCCCCAGGTTATCATACGCAGCAAAAATTTCATGCGCAGATTTCACCTCTTTTGCAAGATTAAGCGCTTTGGTATAATAATCAATTGCCTGATCGTAATTTCCCAGGTTATTAGATGCAGCTCCAAGATTTATATAATCAGTTGGGAGATGGGTTTGATTTCCAAGCGTTTCATCGATCTGGGTAACGATATTAAAATATTGGAATGCCTGCTCGTAATAATCCATTCTCTCAAAATAAGAACCCTCAGCTGTATTCAAAAAATATCCTGCATCAGACAGTACATCTGCAAGCTCGTTGAGTCTGGGATTATCACTCAGTATCTCCGCTTTCGCGGATTGGAGGTAGAGCATAGATCGGGCAACATTATCAATGTCAAAGGCATTTTCCGCATCTTCCCAGTACAAGTCAGCAAGTGTTGTATATGTCTCATCATATTCAGGATATCGAATTGAAATATTCTCAAGCAAAGCTACCGCCTGGTCGATGATCGAGCTTGTTTCATTCATGTCCTGCTTTATAATAAGATCATCGATCATGATGGTTTGAGCTTTATAGATCACATATCCGATACCATTTCCAAAGAGCTGTTCAAAGGGGTAGGAATCTACCCATTCATTATTAATATAAAAGTTATATGTATCGTAATTCTTTTCAACGGTGAGGGTATTGGTTCCATTATATGATCGAAGAAGATCAGATTCAGTCCAACCGATTAAGATCTCCCATTCGTCATTTACATACTTTCCGTAGCGGTAGTTACCGTTATCCGAGATATTAAAGGTATACAGGTTTTCAAGGTCTGACATTCCCCACACAAGTCCGTACCCGTAATCAATAACACCGCTGGTATGAGTTATTGTTGTAGTAATCTCAAAATCGTTCTCAGGGATGAGATTCACATGGTTCCATACAAAGTAACTTCCATCCTCTTCTTTGTGCTGGAAATAGTAATAGCCATTCTTGACCTCAGCATACATCTCATTATCATTTCCTTCAAACCACAATAGGGAATTGTCTGAGAAATCCTCATCAAGAATGACATCCATTTCCTCTATGTAACTCACTTCAAGGGATTCGATAGCTATTTTCTGTTTAAGCCAAATATCAAAGCCAAGATAATCCCCCCAAAGTGGTTGAACGTCTGTCAGGTTTACATAATTTTTATTGATAAAAAACATATATGTGTCACCCAACTTCGCGACGGCAAGCGTGTTCTTTCCGCCAAAGGTGTTGATGTATTCGCTTTCTGTCCATCCAATAACATCAATCCATTCACCAGCAACTGCTTTACCTACACGATAATAACCATTATCCGAAATTTCAAAAGAATAATAGTTTGAGTCATCAACTATATCCCAGATTAATCCGTATCCGCGATCGTCGTGTCCACTGATTTGATAGAGAGTTATAGCAATTTCAAAATCTCTTCCTCTATCTATCTCTACAGGATAAAACACATGATATCCGCTTTCATCCATTTTGTATTCAAAAATGAAAGTGCCGTTGACTATTGAAGTTTTGGCATACTCATCCTCTTCGATAGGCCAGTTATTATTATTTGTAAGAAAATCCTCAATAAATATAGCCTCCGCACTTGCTAAATCTGGATACAAGAAATTAAAGAAAAAGAAGATTAACACCCAAATACAAGCACTTTTTTTCATTGTTTCTCCCTTATATCATTGTATTGTTGTTGTTTATATTCGTATTAGAACCCCAACTCCTCAAGAGCGTTCAAGAAATCTTCAGTAGCATTAGGCTTGTTTAGCTCTTTGAATTTTTCCAGACTTTCAATGATCCAATCGGGATCAACATATAGTATATCTAATTTATCAATACTTACTTTCTGTTTGAGGTAGACAGAAAATCCAACTTCTTCACCTCCCAACAGCTCTAGTTCATGCATGTCTATAATTTTATTGTTGATGACAAAATAGTATTCATTTCCATGTTTTCTAATAAGTAAAGTATTGAATAAATTTCCGGTTTTGATATGATCGCATTGTGTCCATGGGGTGAGGTCGGTCCATACATTATTAATACATTTGGCGATTCTGTAATAACCATTTGCCGAAATATCAAATGCATAGTAATTATTTCTATCAACCATATCCCATAAAAGTCCATATCCGGCATCATCTCTACCCGAAATGTGTTCAATAACAGTTTCAATAGTAAGGTCTCTATAGTAATCGATTTCTATAGGAAGATATATTGTGTAGCCAGATTCATCAATTTTGTGTTCAATAGTATAAAAGCCATCCTTAAATTCAATTTTTGCGTATTCGTCATCTTGGGTTGGCCAGTGAAGAGTATTCCAATCAAAACGTTCCGTGAGAACTTGAGAAAATAATTGGGCGTGTATGAAAACTAAATACAGTATTAGTAATATAAACGCGAAGAGTTTATTCTTCATGGTACCCCCTGATTGTATTAATTAACTTGTTTTGTTTGCAATGAACTACATACGAATAAGTACGCAATATGAATTTGTCCTTGGATCCTTCCAGCGCTCAACGACTTCGATATCTCTTAATTCAACGTTCACATTTTCGTCGAATTTACTCATGAGTATCTCATCATTGACTAGTGTTTCAACTGCATTATTAAGCGATATCTTCCTGGCAAGATTGAGTATGGCATTATTCTCAGCACTTTCCCAGGCTTTATGTTCGCTATAAATACTATTGCAGGAACCAACAGCATAGAGAAACTCTTTATCTTGCGGTGGAGTAGTGACCCACACACACTCGTCGGGGAACTGAATGATATCCTTCATTCCAGAAAGGGAGGTATTGGAGTGTATTACGATGATCATATTATCGGTAGCAAAGGTGTCTGCATGTGCAAATTGTTTTTCCAGAAATCCTTCTTCTGCAGGAGAAGCTTCGATATGAATAAACAGAGAATCATACACAAGATCAAGACCCTTGACCGACTGAATGTATGTTTGAGTACCAAGCACCAGACAATGAGAGAATTTTATATAATTGTCTGTCGCTTTTTGAGTAGCGGCTTTAGCGCTTGATTCCTCTGTAAAGTAGATTGGTCCATATCCAATAACTGCATTGTGAGGAGTAATAAACCATTGTGGATACTTAATTATTTTTGGAGGTTTTACGGTCTTTTGTGTGGATGCACAAGAAAGTATCAATAGTACTGCGAATATAAGAATAATTGTTTTTTTCATAATAAAAGAGAAAACCCCGGGATAATTCCCAGGGTTTCTCGAGTTGTTACAAAATTATTGGTTCTGCTCTTGCTGGTAATCTTCAATCTGTGTTTCAAGATCTTCGAAAGCCTGTGAAGCGCGGAATCTGTCATAAAGCTGCATATTTTTAACTTTCTTTACGACATTCTGGTTGAACTCAACAAGTGGAAGTTCCATAAGTATATATGCTCTGAACATACCACCGCTTTCGGGAACAACTTTTTGTTCGCGGACTCTGCTTCCCTGGAGTGTCTGATTGGCGATGTTCTTCATGGTCTGACTGTAGAATGCATTCAATTCTGCATCTTCGCCGCTGCCGACTTCTTCCTGGAAACTCTTTACAAGAACTGACACTTTTGTTTCAAGCTGCTGTGCAATGTCTGCACGTGCTCCTGCTTTTGCCTTATCAAGGGCAAGTTGCATCTGGGTTGATGTGGCTGAGTTTACACCAAAAATGTAATCCGGATCCTGTGGAGGATTAAGGAACCAACCCGGAATGTTTGATTCTTTCACAGTTTTTTCGCCACCGCCGCAGCCAATGGCACCAATAACAAATGCTACTATGAGCAAACCGAAGAGTAACTTCTTCATGCTACCTCCTAGATTATTCGGTCTATTTTTTTATTTATTCTCATGCTTTTTTAAGCTATGCCATATAGCAAGAGTATATACAAATTGTCAAATATTTTTGGTTGACATTCATTTTTGACTATGAATTTTTTATTCAGAAAGGATCATATATGAAAACGATATCAGTGCAAACACGTGCACAGTATGATATGTTAAATATCACACTGAAAGTTCAAGAAATTGTTGATGACTCCGGTATTGCAGATGGCAGCATCCATATATTTGTTCCTCACACCACTGCAGCCGTTACCATAAATGAAGGTGCAGATCCTTCTGTGATGAAGGATATGTTAAAAGAGCTTGATAAGGTTATCCCTTTACGGGATAATTATCAGCATAGGGAAGGTAATTCTGCGGCACATATCAAGTCAACGCTTGTTGGAGCTTCAGAAATAGTAATGATAGAAAATGGCTCGCTCGTCCTTGGTACCTGGCAGGCGATCTTCTTCTGTGAGTTCGATGGACCGAGACACAGGAAGGTGTTTGTTAAAATATAACAAGATTAAAAATAATCAACATATATTAATTAGTAATGTTTATATAATAAATAGATTATTTGTAAAAGTGCTGACAATTTATATATTCTTTTAGTTTATACCAAATAAATCCCTAAAAAACTTTATCATCGTTACTAAAATTACAATAAATTCTAATCTGCCAAGGAACATTCCTAGTATCTCAATCCACAAAACACCTATTGGAGCACTTGTGCTTGTAATTCCTACAGATAAACCAACCGTTCCTAATGCTGATGCAAACTCGAAAAGTGAATTCTGTATACTATATCCATGAAGGCAAATGAGGCCCGAACCGATAATGAAGGTCGAAATGTATAAAAAGAAAAACAGACTGATTCTTCTGATCTGATCTGATGTTATGTACTCTTTGTTCTCGCCTTGCCATATATAGTTTTCTACTACTGCTTTTTTGGGAAGAAGCATTTTCTTTAATTCCCAGATAGTGGATTTGAATAGGACAAAAATCCTATATTGTTTTATTCCGCCAGCCGTGGAACATGTGCCACCACCGATCAACATAAGGGTTATCATCATGAAAAAAGCAAAAGGAGTCCAACCCGAATATGTCGTTGACGTGAAGCCGGTGGTTGTGATTGCAGAGATAACTTCAAAAAGTGAGATTCGAATTCTTTCAGAAATACCATTATAGAGTGATCTTCCTACAAAAAAGTAAAAAAGAACTACACATACAATGACTATCAGTGACAGTGTTTTGATCTCACTGTTTTTGAACAATGCCTTAAATTTTCCGTGTATAAGAAGATAAATGGTAAGGAAATTTAGGTTACCTAAGATCATTAATATCATCGTAACAATATTAATGGAAAGACTATTCCAATAGCCGATACTGGCGTTTTTCGTAGAAAAACCTCCAGTAGAAATTGCAGTAAGTGTATGATTTATCGAATCAAATAAACCCATTCCACTCAGATTGTAGGCAACTATCCCTGCGATGGCATATGATAGGTAAAGTGTGAGAACAATGGTCGAAGAATGTATTACATTTGGAACCAACTGCGTTGATCTTCCTTCTGCAACTCCAAGTGTTGGGGCTTGGGGTCCAAGGATCGTTGCGAGCATAATAATGGCTAAACCAGCACCACCAAAAAACTGCATGATACTTCGCCAAAGTAATATCATGGTGCTACAGTTACTTGTATCTACCAAAGTCAATCCTGTGGTCGTCCACCCACTTACTGATTCGAACAAGGCGTGTAACATACTCATCTTTTCAATAATGATAAAGGGTATTGTAGAAAAAATACACACTATAATCCAACTTATTACAACAACGAATTGACTTTGAGTAATCGAAAAGGAACTTTTTACTACTGGTTTTATCTTGAGCCATATGACTAATCCAATAATCATCATAGCTATTGCCGGTAGAAAAAAACCAAAACTATTAGATATCTCTCCCGAGTTAAATAAAAGATATAAAAGTGGAAGTAGGAGGATGAAACCGCAAACCATCAATACTAATCCCACATAATGTAGAACGTTGAAATAGAAATCTCTTTTACGTTTAAATAGTGTCATTACTCTACGACATCACCAGTTAATATTTTAATCACCTCTCCATGATTCTCTGGTAATGTTATTACTATCACTTTGTCCTTTTTTTGTATTACATTTGATCCTCTGGGAATGATCTGTGTATCATCACGAATAACACATGCAATGAGACTATTTTCTGGCAGATCAATATCCTGTAATTTCTTATTACAGGCTGGTGAATCATCAGAAATTAAAATTTCAGTCACAATCACTTTACCATCTGCCATTGATGACAGATCAATGATATCTTCATACGCTGTTCTCTGTTCTATTATGTTAGAAATCATGTGAGTGGTTGAAAAGGCTGCAGAAATACCAAGTTTTTTAAACATTTCCTCATTGTCAGGATCATTTACAAAAGCAAGGGTCCTTCTTATACCGAAATTCAGTTTTGCAATCTGACATATGATTAAATTATCTTCATCATGAGGTGTGATTGCTAAGATGGCGTCCATCTGTATAGTATTTGTGTCTTTCAAAACTTGAGGGTCAGTACCGTCTCCATGGACAATAACCCCTTTCAGTCTTCGAGATAGCCACCTGCATTCTTCAATATTTTTGTTAATGATGGTTGTTTGATGCCCCTTAGACTGAAAACTTCGGGCAACAAAGTACACAACTTTTCCCCCACCTACGATTAATATATTCATGATAGTATTCCTATAATTAGATTTTTATATTCGAGATAAAATTTCTGTAGCTGTCTGCTCTGTAGTACAAACATAATCTAGTTTTAGTTTATTTAAAAATGGAATTTTATTTTGATCCTGTATTCTTACTAACACACTCTTTACAGAGAAAGTATTCTTTGCAATTTGTCCAATCATGATATTTATATTATCACTTTCAGTGACACCTATCACTACATCTGCTTTGTTTATTTTCGCTTCCTTTAACACAGAAAGCTCAGTGGCATCTCCTTCTATTCTAAAACCACTAAATTCAGTTGAATCTAATTTTTCAAACGAATCGATGCTATTGTCCACAATAACTGTACTGTGTCCCTTTTTACTTAAGATATTCGCAAGATGTGATCCCAGTCTTCCACACCCGATAATAACTATGTACAAAGATTTTTTTGTTTTTTCCATCTTAGATAATCTCAGTTGTTTTTATAAAAAATTATTGAATCATTGGAATGAAAACTAGTAATTCGTTCCAGATTTTTTTCAGCAGGTTCATACGTAGGATCTACACTAAGAGCCATACGATAATTTCTCTGAGCTTCTGACAGGTCTCCACGTATCTCAAGCAAGGCACCTATCATATTATATGCTTCTGCAGAATTGCTGTTTATTGAAATAGCTTTTTTCAAATAATTGATAGCACTTTCGAAGTTTTTTTCTGTAATACATTTTTTTGCGTATTCAATATTTGATTTAAAATCATCTGGTTTCTCAGCTTCCAACTCATCTCTTTTCATTATAGTATTTATTACTTCTCTAATTTCATCAGGTGTAAAAGGTTTCTGTATAAAATCGATTGCGCCTAACTTCATAGCTTCAACCGCAGAATCAATGGTTCCATGGGCTGTTATTATAACAGTTACTATTCTAGATCCAGATTTGCTTATTTCCTTTAATACATCAAGTCCATGTATCCCGGGCATCTTTAAATCAAGAAATATAAT
Source organism: Candidatus Cloacimonadota bacterium (assembly GCA_016932035.1). Taxonomy (NCBI): domain Bacteria; kingdom Pseudomonadati; phylum Candidatus Cloacimonadota; species Candidatus Cloacimonadota bacterium. Next base: position 8,895 of record JAFGDR010000004.1, on the reverse strand, counting down.
GTCATATTTTGATTCATCCATTTTTGTTAATGCTTCTTCTCCATTCATGGCTGTTTCAGTAATAAGTCCCTGTCCAGTAAGGGTTTGTGACAGCGTCATTCTGATATTTTTTTCGTCATCGACGATTAAAACTTTCTTCTCTTCCATGTTATACCTTCTTCTCTTTTTCTTCAAAAACCGGCAAAGTAAAAGTGAACGTGCTTCCCTCCCCTGGTATTGATTCTACCCAGATATTTCCACCGTGCGCTTTTACTATTTCTCTACATATAGATAATCCCAATCCGCTTCCCCCGGGATTAGAATCATTTTTTACTTGTACAAATTTATCAAATATTCTTGATTGAAATTCATAAGGTATCCCCGAACCGTTATCCTGAACGGAAATATGAACCTTAGAACCAATTTTTTCCCCCTTTAATTTTATGAAACCACCTTTTGGTGTATATCGAAGTGCATTTGCCATCAAGTTAGCTAGAACCCGTGTTATTTTATTTGGGTCTGCTTTTATTACTGGTAAATCATCATGGATTTCAATCGAAGTTTCAACTTTTTTTTCGTTTGCTTGTTTTATTATTACTGATATTGCTTTCTCAAATAGATATTTTATCTCTACCCGATCAAAATCCATTGTCATTTTACCAGCTTCAATCCTTGAGATGTCTAATAAATCATTAACAAGTACTTTTAAACGATTAACTTCGTCATAAGCAGCGCTAAGTAGCTCTGAGTTTGTTTTATCGAGTTTATTATTTAGATTCTCTTTCAATAAAGAAATACTCATATTTATACTTGTTAAAGGTGTCCTCAGTTCGTGAGAAGCTGCCATAATGAACTCACTTTTCAGATTATCCAGCTTCTTTAAAGAAGTAATATCCTTTAAAAGAATAACTACCATTCTATCATTTTCTGCATTACCCGTATTGACGGAAATTATGGAATAGAGAAGGTGCTGTTTGCTTTCTGATTCACCGATTGTGAAGATTTTTTCGTCCATTTGTTCTTGATTTGTCTGAATATTACCCGTAAACACATTTGTAATTTCTTCATAAAATGCATTATTTCTTATTATCTCAAGAATGTGCTTCCCACGAGTCTTTTCAATTTCAAGATTAAAAATTCTTGCTGCAGCGGGATTTATATCCTCAATCTTTGACTCATCATTTATGATAATGATTCCATCATCAATTGACTGGATGACTGCCTCGCTTTTAGACTTCTCTCTGATAATTTTCTTTATATTCAAATCATGATAGATTTTCAGCTTTTTTACCATTCGATTGAAATCTTTTGATAAAATCCCTAACTCATCGGTTCTGTTATATTTAAACTGTACATTATAATCACCATCAGATATTCTTTGTGTGGCATTAATAATTTGATGAACCGGTTTTACTATAAGATTAACTAAGATAAGACTAAATATCAGTCCTGTTGCAAGTAGCGCGATACTCAGTACAATTATTGATCTAATTGCCCTTCTCGCAATATGGTTCGCAACATTACTTGCATTGAACATTGTTTCCTGATTGATTTCTCTTAGATGTATACATTCATCTCTAACAAATATGAAGTTAGGTAATACTTGCTCGTGATAGAATTCTGAAGCATCTTGCGAGTTTGATAGAACAATTCTTTGAAGCTTATTGAAATTGATCAAATATAAGTTATAATTTTCCTGAATCGTTGAAATAATCTCATCTTCATTTTCAATTGTGATATTATCAAGAGCTCTTCCTAAACATAAGAGGAACTGATTTTGGTTTTCTCGAAATTGTATGGATGCTTCTTCGGTATAATTTAAGATGAGCAGTAATATCGCACTGTCCTGACGCTCGATGGCATCTATCATATTTTCTGCAGCCAGGATACTTTTATAATTCTCCTTGAGTATTGCCGCTGATGCCTCTCCTAACTTAATAATATTTAGTAAAGAGTAAATTATTACTAATACCATTAACAGAAAAGCAATAGTATAACCTACTAATATTTTTTTTCTCAGTGTCCAATTGCTTCTATTCATTTAATTCATTAATATTAAAAGTAATAAATTTGAGTCAAGTCTTATAGAGAACATAATCTTATCATTATTGTGTTCAAATTCTTTATCAGTCTTAGCTTAGATATTAAGATATAATAAGATTATTCTTTATTTTCCCAGGTTTTAGTGCCCATTGTAAACAACGGTAAAAGAAAAGGAACGATCCAAAAAAATGATGTCCATCTGAGACCAATTGCTTTAAAGCCCCCATACATCCAGATGCTATACACTATTGAACTGCCAAGTAATAGATAGATCGGCAGCATAAGTTTCCAGTATTGAGTTTTAGGATTCCGGGATGGTTCGAGCATAAAAATCAGAACTATGGCAATAATAAAAATCCCTAAACCAATTATGCCATAAAGTATTTTATGAGAAAAAATCCATACGATTGAGAGGACTCCCAACCATAAAAAAGATCCGATCCAGCCACCAATCCAACCGATTTTCTCACCTTTTCTTTCCATATGAGTACGTAGGTTATCTTTTTTTATGACTCGCTGCTCCACCGCCGCTTCCACCGAAGAAAAACATTATTCCAAGCAGAAATCCGAGATTGTATAATGCTCCGTTATTGTGAACTTCATAGATCGTCACGTTATCATTAAAGAGAGAAATGATGAATGTGAAAAGTATGATAAATCCATTCCACAAACCTTTCCAAAAACCTGCAACTTTCCCCTCTTTATTGGGCTTATCTTCCATCTGATTGATGCCAGCAGTACAACTAACAACCAGCAAAATAATCAGAAGTATGGCACCAATTTTACATGCTCGTTTCATACATATCCTTTCATGAATTTATCTCTGAAAACTATGTTGTTCAAGAATGTCCGGTAATACATATGGCATGAGAAGCAGAATATGTTCTTTATCATAGAAAGTGGACTCCTGAATTTTCTCTATAAGCATTTGAACCTCAACGGGTAAATCATTCATGTTCACTCCAGGTGTGTTCATGTCCAGGCTCAGTGAGAACGCAGATTTCCTTTGTGGATAAGCAACGAGCTCGACATCATTTTTGATACCTGCAAGCTTCTTGACTTCCTCAACTGCTTCTTTCATGCCGCCAAAAGCGTCAACCAGACCGTTTTGTAATCCACTGGTTCCAGCCCATACCCGACCTTTTGCGATCTCATCAACCTGCTCAAAGGTCATTCCCCTGCATTGTGCAACCTTGCCCACAAAATCTTTATATTCAACCTCTATCATCTCCATGATCATTTTCTTCTCTTCGTCATTCATGGGTCTGCTTGTGGAAGCAAAATCAGCATTTCTACCCTCTTTAACGACATCCCAGTTTATATGGATCTTCTTGTATAATCGAGTTAGGTTCGGTACTGCGCCGATCACGCCAATGGAACCGGTGATCGTAGTGGGTTCGGCAAAAATTTTGTCAGACGGACAGGCAATATAATATCCGCCAGAAGCAGCAACACCTGAGAATGATGAGACAACCGGTTTTGAGAACTCGCCTTCTTTACAAAGCACCACTTCTCTATAAATATTTTCTGATGCAAGTGAAGATCCTCCGCCGCTGTCAATTCGCAGGATGATACCCATTATACAAGGATCCTCTCGAGCCTGCTCGATTGCTTTCATATATGTTTCATCGCCGATTGATTTGCCGGGTTCGTTTTTACCAGAATGTATATTGCCCGTTGCATAGATCACAGCAATTTTGGATGCTGGATCATCACTCCAATCAAGTCTGTTCTCTGGAATTCTATAGATACCAGTAATGCTTACATCTCCGTAAAGGTCTTTCAGGGCATCCTTTAGCTGATCTCGATATATCAGACCATCGACAAGCCCTGCATCCAATGCTCGCTGTGCAATAAGATAGGGACCATTATCAATCGCTGTGCGCACCTGTTCATCAGACATTCCTCTACCCTCTGCAATCATGAGAACCATTTGATCATAAATATCAGAGAGAAAATCTTCATACATCTCCCTCTCTGCTTCGGTCATATGGGTTTCTGTAAACATATTAGCAGCATTTTTATAATCGTGGCTTCTGAAACTGATCACGTCGATGCCAAGGGTATCAAGTAAATCCTTAAGATATGGGGCACTGACCGAAAGCCCTCTGAGATCGAGAAATCCCCCTGGATTTAAATATATTTTGTCAGCAACAGAAGCTGAAAAGACATAATTCGAATTCATGATATAGTCATAATAAAAGATGATTTTCTTTCCGGTTGATTTGAAATCGATGAAAGCTGCCTGTAATTCCTGGAATTTTGCTAATCCCGCATAGATATTACCGGATTGAAAGACGATCCCCTCAATACGATCATCATATTTAAGGGTTTCTATCTTTTCAATAACTTCTTCCATAGTGCTTCCGACAGATGTAACAATCTCAAAAGGACCGAAACGCTGTGCTGGTTTGACATCATAGATTGGACCGGAAAGTTTATAATTGTAAAATTTATTCTGTTTATCATGGATTAGAAATGAGTGATATCGCTTGTCGGAAACATTTCCATACACAATACCGCTTTTGCTTTTATCGGTGTATTGGGCTCCTGTTTTGAAATGTGCAATATCAAAACCGACTCCAACTGATATCCCTTCATTTTCGAAATCGTAAAAACCGTTCAGGTGAACACCGTCGAGAAATTGTGATTGAACTCCTGCAATTGGCTTTCTCCATTTGCTGTCTGTATAGGTAACATCGCACGTCAGCGTTATCTTATAACAGAATCTCCCCTTCACTCGAATCGGGCGCAAGCCGGTACCAATCGTGTAGCTTTCATTGTCACGGGAAATATTTCGCCAGGAACCTGAAACAGAAAGAAAGTCCCATGGGCGTGCAAGGATATATAATCCCCAATCACCTTTCCAAAATCCCGCCGGTTTCCAGACATAGTCTGTTCCAAAGTAGAAATTTTTAGCGAGTTTCATTCCTTCGGAAAGGGTATGCTGTTCAGTTGAATCCATTTTTTCGTAACAATACCCGAGCTCGTGCAGGTTCAGGAATAGTGCCCAGTTCTTCTGCATCATTTTGTCCTGGAATGAATGCACATATCCCACACCGGACGCATTCCCGAATGCTAGCGCAGCTGGATTTACCTTTGTTGCAAGAAAGTCATCTGTGGTTGCAGTTGGAAAATAGGTATAGTCAAAGGCATAGAGTGTACTTATACCTGTTAGTAATATCAATCCTAAAATAATAAGTTTTTTCATGATGTATCCTTTATATGATTATTTTTTAATTTTCTCGTTCCCTCTTTATCGATCACAAGGAAATAACAATTCGACCTTCACCCTCCGGATTATTCACTTCTATGGTTCGAGGTGAAAGCCATTTTGGCTTGAAATCTTTGGAGCTGGTAGTTGCCAGCAATTTCCTTTCTCCTGTTATTATGTCATACAAAAACAGCTGTACTCTGATCCTGCTTTTTTTTACATGCTGATAGGTTTCCACATCAAAAATTGCAGGAAAATTGCTATAAACTAACATGCCGTTAGTTGGATTTAATGCATAATCAGAAGAATTGATTTCGAGAGAGTCAACATCATATGAGTCAACTTCCCAGGTCTCGGTTATAATGCGGAAAAATGTGAGTATATCAACAGTTCGGAAGAGATTTCCCCAGAAGAATGTTCCCCCTTTTGTCCAACTTAGCGGCTGTATGTGTGTGTCTGTATAAGGTTTCTTTGAAAGTTCTGATGGATAGAACTCCGCAACCTTTGATCGGCTTGATGTCTCGATGAAATAAAGCGTGGTATCTGTTACTACTGCAATATCCTGTTCGGTTGGAGATACACGGAAATCCAACCCCTGAGAAGAAAAGATACGCGTACCCTTTTTCATGCTTGTATATTTCCAGAGTTCATCCCTCCATTGATCTGGAAAATCCGAAAACGGATGCGTTCTCCGCAGCACGTACACCGATCCCTTGCAAAATTCGGCAGGATGGTAATGATTGATCTCAACGTCCGGTAAGGTAATAAAGAGCTGAGACTGATCTTTCTGGATATTTGTTACATAAACATCGGTAAGTGTTGAATCAAGGGGATTGGGCTTGAGGGCAACAGTAAATTGTGCGGGTGGTGATGACTTATCCTGATTGGTACACGACATGAACATCAAAAAACACGAACCTATCATGACCAAAAGGACAAGAATTCTACGCATATTTTTCTCCGAATAAATATATGATAAGCATCTGAGCCCATTCAACTCTGTCAATTCTTTTGCTTATTGCCACCTGAAAAAAGCTCTTGAAGATACTGCCCTGTATAGGATTTTACCTCTTTCGCAACTTGATATGGAGTGCCTGTTGCCACGATTTCACCTCCATCATCACCACCTTCCGGACCGAGATCAATAATATAGTCTGCGCACTTAATAACATCAAGATTGTGCTCGATCACAACAATCGTATTTCCTTTATCCACCAGCTTATTCAGCACTGTTATCAGTTTTCTGATGTCATGAAAGTGAAGACCTGTCGTCGGTTCATCGAGAATATAGAGTGTGTTTCCGGTACTTGTTTTGCTGAGTTCCCGCGACAGCTTAACTCTCTGGGCTTCACCACCAGAAAGGGTAGGGGATGGCTGTCCAAGCTTGATATAATCAAGCCCTACATCGCAGAGGGTTTTTAATTTTCGTTTGATGGTCGGAATATTTTCAAAAAATTTCAGAGCTTCCTGAACATCCATATTCAGCACATCGTAAATATTCTTATCCTTATATTTTATCTGCAACGTTTCTTTGTTGAATCGCTTGCCCTTGCAGACCTCACATGTCACGAATACATCTGCAAGGAAGTGCATCTCGATCTGCTTTACACCATTGCCGCCACATGTCTCGCAACGACCACCCGCAACATTGAAACTGAATCTGCTTGGTTTATATCCCCGAATTTTTGCAGATGGCGTTTGGGCAAAGATCTTCCTGATCTCATCAAACACTTTTGTGTAGGTTGCGGGATTTGAACGGGGTGTCCTGCCAATTGGATCCTGTGTAATGTTAATTATCTTATCGATCTTATCCAGATTTTCTATCTTCAGATATTTACCCTCCGGGTGTGTGCTATTATGAAGACGGTTCGCAATTGAAGGATATAACGTCTGGTTGACAAGAGAACTTTTCCCGGAACCAGATACGCCTGTAATACAGGTAAAAACTCCAAGCGGGATTTTAACATCAATGTTTTTAAGGTTATTCTGATGTACCCCTGCAAGTGTAAGATAGCCATGATTCTTTGCCCTATAAAATTTGGGCTCAGGAATGCACATCTCCCCGGACAGATATTTTCCGGTAAGTGATTCTTCATGTTTGATTATCTCATCATATGACCCCTGTGCAACGATCTCACCGCCATACACACCGCCGAGTGGTCCGAAATCAAGAATATGATCAGCTTCTTTCATCATTTCTGCATCGTGCTCAACCACAATGACGGTATTCCCTATTGTTCGCAATCCTGCCAGCATTTGTATAAGGCGTCTGTTATCCCGTTGATGCAAACCGATCGTTGGCTCGTCGAGAATATACATAACGCCCACGAGTCCGCTTCCGATCTGGCTGGCAAGACGAATGCGTTCAGATTCACCTCCAGATAATGTTGGTGCACTTCTGTCCAGCGTGAGATAATGAAGTCCAACATTGAGCATAAACTGCAATCGGGCTTTAATCTCTTTTATGAGTTCGTCAGCGATGATCTTTTTATTTCCTGTAAGCTTAAGGTTATCTGCAAAATCATAGGCATCGCGGATGGACATTTTAGAGATGTCGACAATCGATTTTTCATTGATCTTCACATATCTGCTTTCAATCCGTAGCTTGGTTCCTTCACAGCTTGTACATGGCTTCTCGCTGTAGTAAGACAGGTACATTCGGCGCATGGCTTCGGATTTTGTTTCCCTGAACCTGCGTTGTATCGCAGGGATCAATCCCTCGAACTGGGTCATATAATGCCCGGAACTGGTCTCCATATCCCAATCGATGCGGAATTTTTTACCCCGTGATCCATATAGGATAATATCCCGTGCCTGCTCGTTTAGCTGATTCCATGGCGTTTTTAGTGAGAATCCAAATTCATCTGCAAGTTGAAGTAAAATCTTGTAACGCCAGGAACGCCGCTTCTCCTGAAGAGGTCCCCAGTACTTAACTGCACCCTCCATGATGGAACGTCTCTTATCCGGAACGATCTTGTCTTCATCGAGTTCCATTCTTGTCCCCAGACCGTTACAGGTTTCGCACATGCCAAGGGGGCTATTAAAAGAAAACATTTGGGGATTCAACTCTGGATAGCTGATATTACAGGTGGGACATGCATTTTGAATGCTGAAAAGCTGTGTTTCATTAGTATCAGGGAAATCGATCATGACAATACCATCAGCAAGATCGAGTGCAAGTTCCATAGAATCCGTTAATCTGCTTTCAATACCTTTTTTTATAACGAGTCGATCAACGATGACCTCAATATTGTGCTTGCTTTTTTTATCTAATTTTACGTTATCATTAACGTCATGAACCACCCCATTCACACGCATCCGCACAAAACCCTCGCGTTTAATGCGGCTAAAGACATCTTTGTGCTCTCCTTTTCGTTCTCGAACGAGTGGCGCTAGTATTTGTATTTTTGTTCCTTCTTCGAGCTCAAGGAGTGTATTGACCATCTGGTCGAGGGATTGGGATGAAACAGGCTTGCCACATTGATAACAGTATTGTGTTCCGATCCGCGCATAGAGAACGCGGAGATAATCATATATTTCAGTCACAGTTCCCACAGTTGACCTTGGATTGTGGCTGGCTGCTTTCTGCTCTATAGAAACTGCCGGGGAGAGCCCCTCCACATAATCTACTTTTGGCTTCTCCATCTGCCCGAGGAACT
>JAFGDR010000003.1 GCA_016932035.1 Candidatus Cloacimonadota bacterium | reverse complement strand
TGACCACCTGCGCCGTATCCTTTATCTCTGATCTGCTGGAGAATTGCTTGTAGCTTCTCTGCTTCTCGTGATTTGGCAATGAGTTCCCGGTAGGTTTCGAGAATGTCTTTTGGGAAAATATATAAACCGAGTCCGATGAATACTTTCTGTGCATCGATTTGCAGATAATAGCCCGGATTATCATTTTTCTTACGCGGACCATCCCAGAAAAAGAAAGCAAGATGGGTCTTGTAGGGAGTTTTATCAGGACTGAATCTGATGTCTCGATGGATGCGGAAGATCGTCTTATCTACTTTTGGAATTGCATGAATGTCAGGTGAGAGTTCTCTGAGTTTCTCACCCATTGCCATGACGAATTCCTGCGCTGGTTTCAGAACGAAATCATCGTATTCTTTTCTATGTTTTTCAAACCACTCTCTACTGTTGTGAGATGAAAGCTGCCTGTAAAATATTAGTGTTTTTTTATCAAAACCTTTAAATATTTCCATGGTTACAATTCCAATTTATCAGAAGTATTTTCACCGGGACGGATGAACTCGAAATTCTTGATCATACATTCAAGTAAAATATAGTTAGGGTTGTCTTGCTTCTGCCAATAATGTCTAATGTAACCAAAATTATCGATGAATTTCTTTCGCAAATTCAGATCAGCTATGAATTCAACAACTCCAGAACCTCGAATGTAGCCATGATCTTGTTCCTTTTCGATGAAATAACAGAACTCAAAATGTGGATTGTTTTTCAGCTGTGGGGTTTTTGCATCATTGGCACCCGTTGCTACCCAGAATTTTTTATCAACATACAATAACAGCATGGGTCGAACATACGGGCGTTCTTCATCGCAGGTTGCGAAAAAGACAGTTTGCATCTGCTTGAAATAGGAGAAAATTTCTGTTTTAAGGTTATTTTCCATATTATTTCCTTTAAACAAGGTCGGAATCTTGTTTTACTCTTTTATCAGGATGATAATATCGTTCTTTTTCACTGTAAATACACCCGCAATATTTCTGACGATACATATCTTCAGTTTTAGAACGCTCGATACCTTCTTTCCAGAATTCACGGAGGTCTCTATACAGGAATTTCACGCCATATTCTTTTGCAAGCGTTTCTGCGATATTCTTCATGACTTCATGATCCTGAAATTTGCTGTAGAGAAGCGTCGATGTGAAATAATCGAATTTACCTTTTTTCGCATATCTGGCAGTTTGTTCAAGTCTGTCCTGATAGCATATTCTGCATCGCTCATGCTCCCTGAAAACAACATTCCGAAGCCATTTTTCAAGGAGATAGTCTTTGTGGTAGATTATACGAAGGTCGTGATTATTTTCAAATCGCTCCACTTCTTCTAATCGTTTTTGAAACTCCTGGTAGGGTTGAATATTAGGATTGTACCATAAGCCAGTGATGTCAAATTCCTTTTTGAGGTGTTCGTATGGCGCGATAAAGCACGGTGCGCAGCAGATATGAAAAAGAAGCTTAGGCATATTAAATTAGAGATTTGAAAATGGAAACTGGAAATTAGAAATTAGAAATTCGATATTAGACATTCTCTTTACTTGTATTGTTTAAGAAGATGTGATGCGATGACCATTCTTTGTATCTGGTTCGTACCTTCGTAAATTTGAGTTATTTTTGCATCACGCATCATTTTTTCAACAGGATATTCCTTCATGTAACCGTAACCACCAAGCACCTGCACTGCATCGGTGGTCACTTCCATTGCTATGTCCGACGCAAAGGTTTTGCACATTGCAGATTCCATACTGTATCTTTTTTCACCAGAGTCCATCATACGGGCTGTTGCATAGATGAGAGAACGCGCAGCTTCAACCTTGATCGCCATATCTGCAAGCATGAATTGGACTGCTTGAAATGCAGAGATCGGATTGCCGAATTGATGGCGTTCATGGGAATATCGAACTGCTTCTTCCATTGCGCCCTGTGCAATTCCAAGCGCTTGAGAGGCAACCATTGGACGTGATTTGTCAAGGGTTTTCATTGCGATCATGAATCCCATTCCTTCTCTGCCAATGAGATTTTCAGCTGGTACTTTTACATCTTCAAATATGAGCTCTCTTGTACAGGAAGCACGGATTCCCATCTTATTTTCTTTCTTGCCGAAACTGAATCCCTCAGTGCCTTTTTCCACGATAAATGCCGATGCGCCACGAGCACCTTTTGACTTATCCGTAAGCGCGAAAACGGTGTAAATGTCCGCTTCACCGCCATTGGTGATCCATTGCTTTGTGCCGTTCAATATATAGTGATCTCCATCTTTTGTGGCAGTTGTCTTGATGCCGCCTGCATCGGAGCCGGCATTTGCTTCGGTAAGAGCAAAAGCTGCTAACTTTACCCCATCTGCGATTGATGGGAGATATTTCTGTTTTTGTTCATCATTCCCGCTGAGCAGGATCGGGTACATACCGAGTCCGGTACCGCCAAGTGCCAGTGCAATACCGCTGTCCACACGGCATAACTCTTCCATCATGACCACAAGGTCCATGACCTTGCCGCCGAATCCTTCATACTCTTCCGGCAGCATGACACGGAAAAGATCGGTCTGAGCCATCTGCTTGACTATATCCCAGGGGAAGATCCCTTCTTCGTCATATTCTTCTCGTACTGGTTTTATTTTTTCTTCAGCAAGTTGCCGTGCAAGCGCTTTGATTTCCTGCTGTTCTTCTGTTAAGAAGTATTCCATAGAACCTCCGGAATTTTGAATTTTTACCTAAATGAAATGGGCTTTAAATTAGTCAAGTTATACGGGATTGGGGTTAAAGTGAGGTTTGTTTTATAATTACTTCATACCTCACGTTGAATTCAAAAAAGAATTATGTTTTGTTAATATCCTAAATGTTCATCAGAATTTAATAATACGTTTAAATGACTAAAATTTCCCTCAAAATTTTCTATTTTTATTGACATCAAAATAAAAAGAAATTGAGAATTTTGTATACATGAAATGCATGAATATAAGAAGGAGAAAATGAATGGAAAAAAGCACGCACAAATTAAATCTTTTTAAACTTGTGATGATAACGCTTGCGTTCATTATGAGTATAAGGAATTTACCTATGCTGGCAGAAACTGGCTGGGCGCAGATATTCTACATGCTTGTGGCTGCGATCATCTTTCTTATCCCAACTGCGCTTATCTCGGCTGAGCTGGCAACCGGATGGCCATCTGCAGGTGGTGTTTACAAATGGATAAAGCTTGCTTTTGGTGACAGGGCTGCTTTCATCGGCTCATGGATGCTCTGGGTGCAGATGTTCTTCGGCATGGTCATGATCGGATCGTTCATCGCAGCGATGATCGCTTTTATTTTTAAGCCGGAGCTTGCAAATAATAATATCTATATAGCAGTTGTCACAATTGCTATTTATTGGGTGGCTACGATCTTCAACTTAAAGGGATTGAAGTCCGGGAGTTTGATCAGCTCGGTTGGCTTCCTGGTAGGTGTGCTTATTCCTTTCATATTGATTCTCGGATTTGGATTAGCATACTTTCTTGGGAAAAACCCCATTCAGCTTCCGAAGTTTTCGTGGGGACAATTATTTCCAAATTTTTCAAGCATCGGAAACCTTGCATTCTTTGTGGGGATAATCTTTCTTTACTCAGGAATGGAGGTATCTTCGGTGCATGCTAATGAAGTGAGTAATCCCCAGAAGAACTATCCTCTTGCCATGCTCGTTGCGGCAGTGCTTATTATGCTGATGAATATCTTCGGCGCTTTTGCTATAGAGATCGCTGAACCAAGAAGTTCAATTAACTTGGCATCAGGTATAATGCAAACATTTACAGTGTTCTTTAATCAGCAAAATGTCAATTGGCTTATTCCTGTTGTGGCATTCATGGCAGCAGTCGGTGCTTTTGGTCAACTCAGCACCTGGGTGCTTGGACCTTCCACGGCAATGCTCCAGGTAGCAAAGAATGGCTTTATGCCCAGATGGTGGCAGAAGACTAATAGTGCTGGTGTGCCAATACATTTCGTGCTGGTCCAGGCAAGCATGATCACGCTGGTTGCACTTATTTACGTGGTTGTCCCGGCAGTAAATGCAGGTTTCTTCATGGTGCTTATCCTGACGACGGTGCTGTACGCAGTTATGTATTTGCTCTTATTTGCTGCTGGTATCAAGTTGAGATATAAATATCCGAATGTAAAACGAACCTATCGAGTTCCGGGAGGAAATGTTGGCATGTGGATCGTTGGAGGGCTTGGATTTCTTACCATGCTTTTTGTAATCGTGATTAGTTTTTTCCCACCTGCAAATCTTAAGATCGGGAGTCCAACCTTTTATGTGATCTTCATGGCGCTTGGGTTGATCGTATTCGTCAGTCTTCCGATCATTATTTATGCATGCAGGAAGCCAGAATGGAAAGCAGTAGAAAACAAAAAAGAAGAAAATAAAGGAGAATAACATGGATAAAATTGATATTAACGGATTATTTTTAGGACCTAAATCCGAGAATGGTAAATTCTTTAAGGAGAAGGTCATCGATGTGATAAATGAGCATCTTTTCTGGAGAAAAGATTTTCATCCGGAAGATGATCCTGTTATCACCTTGCATGAGAAGGATCAGAAAGACTTCAGAATGACCGAGGAAAAGGTTCACCAGGTGATCGATACAGTGTGTGCAAAACTTAAAGAGACGTCAATGCCTTGGCATTCCCCGCGCTATCTCGGACATATGAATGCAGATATTCTGATGCCTGCAATGATCGGCTATATTGCTGCAATGTTATACAATCCGAACAACGTTGCATATGAAGCTTCCACTGCAACGTCTCCAATGGAACTAGAATGCGGGTATGATTTTGCAGACCTCATGGGCTATGACCGCGAAAAAGCATGGGGACACATCTGTACAGACGGTAGCGTGGCAAACCTTGAAGCGATATGGTATGCCAGAAATCTTACGTCGATACCTTTTGCAATCAAAGAATTGCGCCCGAAACTGGTGGAAGGAAAATCAGACTGGCAGCTTGCAAATATGACTGTTGAGCAGATCCTCGATCTATCCGAGAACGTGAAAGATATCTGGGATGAGATCAGAGATAAATCTGTTCGAGGAACAGGCATCGTTCAGAAACAGCTTGGTAAATGGATCGTTCCGCAAACAAAACATTATTCATGGGTAAAAGCCGGTGAAATTATCGGACTCGGATTGAACAATGTGATCTCCATCCAGGTTGATGAACATTACAGAATGGATATCGATGTGCTTAAAAAGACGATTGATGATCTGGTAAGTAAGGAGATACCCATACTCGGAGTCGTTGCAGTAGTTGGAAGCACAGAAGAAGGCGCAGTTGATCATGTCGACCAGGTCGTTGCCCTTAGAAAGGAACTAGAAAAGAAAGGAATCTCTTTCTATCTGCATATCGATGCTGCTTATGGTGGTTATGCACGTTCGATCTTTCTTGATGAGAATTTCAAATTTATCCCGTATGATGAACTGAGACTCCGATTGCATAAAGACGGCATTATCAATAAGGATGAGATCGATTGGCCAAGCATGGATGTGTACAATGCATTCAAAGCGATCGAAGAGTCAGACTCCGTTACCATAGATCCGCACAAGATGGGTTATGTGCCCTACGCAGCAGGAGGTATCACGATAAAAGATAGAAGAATGACCGATGCGATTTCCTACTTTGCCGCGTATACATTTGAGAAAGGAACCAAAGTTCCCGCATTACTTGGAAGCTATATCCTTGAAGGTTCTAAAGCTGGAGCAACCGCAGCAGCGGTATGGGTTGCCCATAGAGTTTTACCTTTGAACATAACAGGTTATGGCAGACTCATCGGTGCAAGCATCGAAGGAGCACAGAGATTCTACAATCATATCCAAAAGAACAAGATTCTGAACATAAACGGAACAAAAGTAAAGATGGATACTCTCACAAAACCGGATTTCAATATGGTTGATTTTGCATTCAATATTGAAGGCAATAAAGACTTGAAAAAGATGAATGAGCTCAATTTCCAGATTTATGATCTGAGTTCTTATGTAGCAGGACCAGTGTTCAAAAATGATTTCATAACCTCTCACACAGAATTTACCTATGCTGATTATGGAGATGCCCCTGTTGGCATTGCAAAGCGATTAGGGATTGATAAATCCGAATGGGATAAAGTACACAGCTTCCGCCTCATGCGTGCTTGTGTGCTTACTCCGTACTTCATGATTGATAAAGTAGTGGAGCATTACTGGGAAACCTACCTGGAAAGCATGCAACAAAAAATTGCGGAAATACTGTCAACTCTATAAGGATTAACAATATTGGAAGCTGGTCGGTCACATTAACCGTTCAGCTTCCATTTTTATTAATATGGAGCAAAATAAATCTGGAATTATATACACGTTGAATCAAAGACCGCCATTGGTAGAAGCTATTTTTGCAGCTTTGCAGCATTTTCTGGCGATCTTTATTCCCATCATTACACCAACCCTCATTATTGGAAATATCCTGAATCTACATGCGGTAGTTCCTTACCTTATTTCAATGGCTCTGATGGTGTCGGGTGTTGCTACGTTCATTCAGATTAAGAGAGTCGGACCAGTTGGATCTGGACTTCTCAGTATTCAGGGAACAGATTTTGCTTTTCTAACACCGATTATTGCGGCAGGTTTAATTATGAGAGAACGAGGTGCTTCTTCTCGGGAAATACTTGGAACAATATTTGCTCTTTGTTTTCTTGGCTCGTTCATAGAAATAATTATCAGCAGATTTTTGCATTTCCTGAAGAAGATCATTACACCGACCGTAACCGGAACTGTTGTTACGCTGATCGGGTTGAGTCTGATCAAAGTTGCTGTGATTGATATGGGCGGAGGAAGTGCTTTACTGAAAGGCGGTTCGGGACAGTTTGGAAATTTCACAAATCTTATTCTTGCTGCTGTGACCATCATTGTTATTGTTTTGTGTAATACGAGTAAGTCACAAATTTTGCGCATGACCTCGATAGTGATCGGGCTTGTGTGCGGCTTCATTCTCTCACTTTTTCTTGTTGAGATTGATTTTAGTAGTATTCAGGCATTACCGGTTGTGAGTGTACCCGTGCCGTTCAAGTTTGGGTTCCATCTTAAATTTGAGTTCTTTATACCTATTGCAATTATCTATCTTATTACAACAATCGAGTCTATTGGTGATTTGACTGCGACATCAGTTGTGTCCGGCGAGTCGATCCAGGGTGATCTATACATAAAAAGGATAAAAGGCGGAGTGTTGGGAGATGGATTCAATTCAATGCTTGCTTCTGTTTTCAATACATTTCCGAACACAACCTTCAGTCAGAACAATGGAGTGATACAGCTGACTGGTGTTGCCAGCAGGTATGTGGGAATGATCGTCGCAATATTCCTTTTTGTATTCGGATTATTTCCAATTGTGGGAGGCGTGCTGAGATTAATTCCAAGTTCTGTGATTGGAGCTGCAACATTGATAATGTTCGGATCAGTGGCTGCAGCTGGAATAAAGATTATTTCGACAACGAAACTCGACAGACGTTCCTTTCTCATTCTTGCAGTCTCGTTCGGACTTGGTCTGGGAGTGCAGTTCGTACCACAGATATTACAGAATATGCCACAGATAATTCAAAATATTTTTGGTTCTTCGATTTCTACTGGCGGTTTGACAGCAATTATCCTCAATATCATTCTCCCTAGATCGCAGTAACATAAAAAGAAGAATTTTTAAAAGAGGTGTTTATGAATAAAGAAGACCCCTGGGATCAAAAATTCTATCCTAAAGGAACCTCTGCTTTTGATAGAATGATCTTTTTTTCGGATGCGGTTTTTGCAATAGCATTAACTCTCGTAGCGGTTGGAATTGGATTACCGATGGTGAAGGATGCTGGCTCTATCCCAGAATTATTACATGCACTCCTAGTATTGTGGCCAAAACTTGTGGCTTATGCGTTCACATTTATGTGGATTGCATTTTACTGGAGAGCAAATCACAAATTCACCGTTGCGCTCAAAGGGATGAATGCCCGATACATTACTGTAGAACTGCTTTATCTTGCATTTATCGCGTTGTTGCCACTTCCAGCTGCAACCTTGGGAGAATATACAGTGAATCCGGTAGCGTTATCATTCTTCTCGGTTTGGGTAGCTATCGTAAGTACTTTGGAAGTAGTACTTATACTGGTTGCAGATCATCATGATTTGTATATTTGTCCGCTAACAAAAACAGAAAAAAGGCAAAAGGTTATTGCATCCCTGACACCGGTTGCATCATTCTTGGCTTTTGCAATCTTGGTTTTTGTTTCAATTCCTTTGGCAATTGTACTTTGGATTATTATGGCAGTTTTTATGACAATTGCAAGCAGGAGAAAATCGGAATAAAATCAAGAGTTATTTAGAAAAGTATAAAAGAAGTCGTAAGTTAATTTATTTATAATACTTCTTCGTAAATCCCGTGATCCACTTTCCTTTTTTAATAAAGAGTGATTTAATAACACCGACTATAAGTCCTGCACCATACCCAAATACTTGTGTAAGCAATGTTACAATTGAGAGTAATCCGACGCGAAAAGATTTATTCTTTATTGTCGATTGAATGCATGCAAAGATGAGAATAAGAACAAGCAGGGAACTTTCCCCGAGAAATATCCATAAAAATACAGGCAAGAAAAATGCAATAATAGCTGAGACGATATATCCGAGTAGAGCAAACGCCGGCAGAAAGTGGATCGGTTTGAGCATTTTTTTATCGATTCTCCCGAGGTTGATGCGTGTAACCCCCCAGTTGAATATCTGCTTAAAAAATTTCTTTAGATTCGTTCTTCTTTTGTGGTACACTTTTACATCATCAAAATAAGTGACCTTGAATCCTGCATCATAAATCCTATTCGAGAATTCCATGTCCTGTCCGTGTCTGAGTGAATTCATCCCGCCAATCGCATCGAATACTTCTCGTTTGATTCCCATATTAAAACTGCGCGGATAATATCTTGTCAGCTGTTTACCCTTCGAACCACGTGTGCCGCCTGTTCCAATAAATGAGGTCATTGAGTAGTTGATCGCTTTAAGAAAAGGTGGGAAATCATCATGACAGGTGTCGGGTCCACCAAAGGCATCGAATTCTTCGTGCTTAAGGTGTTGAGATAGGTTTTCGATGTAATTTTCCGGAACAGTACAGTCAGAATCAATAAATACAAAGATAGTGCCTTTTGCTTTTTCCATCCCGAGATTTCGTGCTGCACCAGGTCCTTTATTTTGCTGAAAAAAATATCTCAGATCGAGATTTGGTGAATGGTCTTCAATTACTTGGTTTGTTGAATCAGTTGAGCCATCATCAACAACGATCACTTCAAAATTCTTCTTCGTTTGCTTCTCGAAAGAAGAGAGAAATTCATCGATCTCCTCAGCTCGATTATATGCCGGAACGATGATTGAAACCAAAGGAGGAGGAATGACGCAGGATGTAGAATGGGACATCAGTTCTTTTCTTTCTTTTTTTTATTGAAAATCGTGAGTAATGCTACTACTATAAGACAAACAAATGCAAAAATATGGGCAATGAGTGAAATTTTGTAATACTTTATGAAAGTTTGGGGACTAAACTCAAAAACTATTTCATGCTCACCGGGCTTTTCTATATAGATCGAGCGAAGGATATGATCCGTCTTATATATTGGTACTTCCTTACCATCAACAAACGCTTTCCATCCACCTTTTGCAGGATAATAAATTTCTGAAGCAACAAACAATGCAGGTTTGTCAGTATAGATTTCATATTCCATAGTATTGAATGACGGAGTAACCTTAACATAGGAGGAGTCCGGTTTTTCGATTGGCAGAACGAACTGTTCTTCAAGGATCGCAGTCTCATATGGATCGAAAGTGGGATCGTTGATTTTAGCAAAACGAGCATCTCTATCTGTTATCGTAATAACATCACCAACAAACCAGGCAGGTTTGGGATCATAGGTCGCCTGATAAACAAGAAGTTTATTGGTTTGATCATAATAATAGGGAGTGAGATTGACTTGAGGAAGCTGTGTAGATGAGATAATATATTTGGTATTGAGCATTTTTAAGATATTCCAGTTTATTGGAACTTGCGTAGCTGTAATACTCAGGATACAATTTTCTACTATATCTTGATAAATCCTCAACTTTGCTGCATTATATCCGCCAATAGAGTTGTGATAGTATGACCAATCATTATTATTGAATGGATTTTCGGTAATCGGAAAAACCCTATAATAAGAGGTGTCCTTCAAAATTGCTTTATCTGCTGACTTCATTTTAAAATGCTGCTGTTCGAGTTTTACTGGATCGTACAATTCACCCTCTGCTTTTTTCACATATGGGACAAGGTCAACAAGAAGAATAATGATAGCCAGTCCGATGAAAATGTATTTTTTGATCTTTTTATGGATGAAAAGGAGAATAATGCCGGCAGTGACAAGAGTAAAGAGGATCATGCGCAGAGCGTCAGCTTGAAGCATTTCAACCCGTACTTGTTTGATCATTTCGAGTACCTGGGGTTCATATCTCGAAGCATCGCCTGCTTTCTCGAGAGGGAAGGATGAACCGGCAATGATAACAATCAAACCAATGAGAATAAGTGCAACCCCAGTACCGATGACAATGTTCTGAATCTTTTTCAGATTATTTTTTGTGATTTCAAGGACTTGCTTCAATCCATGTGCAGCCCATATGATCATAATGAACTGCATGATGATGATCGTCATCGAGGGCACACGAAATTTATTAAAGAATGGCACATAATTGAAAAAGACAGAGTAAAATGCAGAGAAATGTCTCCCAAAGGAAAGAAACAGAGACAAGATAAACAAGCCAAGCAGTACTTTGATATACCCTTTTTTAAAACACAAGATCAGTCCGATAACCGCAAAAATCAGAAGCACAACACTAAAATAGTCATACGCCTGGTTGAAGGGCATGTGCCCCCAATAGGTTGGAAGTCGTTTATTGTGCCATTGCTCGACTTTGGTGCCCATATAGAGTTCGTTTGACGTTCCGCCGTAAAATCTTGGCATTATAAAAGTCAGAAGTTCTGTCGGGTGCATTGACCAGCCGGTTGCATAATCCATATCAAGTCCGGTTGATTCTTCATCACCAGTACCACCACGGATAGAATAGGGTGTGTATTCATTGGTCACAAAGAGCGGTTGAGCAACCATTGCAGTTATCAGAAGAGATCCTCCTATAACTAGTAGAATTTTCACGAGGAAACGCTTTGGTTCTTTATCAACGAGCATTTTGATAAGATAGTAAAGCCCAATAAAAACAAGGATCATGATCTGGTAGAAGATGATCTGGTAGTGTTGAGTGCGGATCTGGATTGAAAATGAGAAGATGAATCCTAATAACCAGAGCAGGTTTTTCTTATTCAGAAAACTGATGAAGAAGAATGTAACAATTGGCATATACATGATCGGACGGAACTTGGCAAAGTGCCCGATATTCAACAAAGACATAAAGTGCGGAATGAAAATAAATCCGAGTCCGCCAAAAACAGATTCCCAGAATCCGAGTTTGAAAAACCGAAGCAGATAGAACATACCGATAAAACCGATGAGGTAGAGCCAGATGTAAGCATAGACAACTTTATCTAAGATGTCATGAATGATTTTATCAAAAGAAAATGCTAATGGTCTCTTTCTGTGATATGACGGCATTCCTGAAAATACGGGAGAGTTCCAATATACTTCTTCATTATTCTCTTCCTGATATTTCTTCATCTGATGACTTGAACCTTTCGAACCGATCACATCGACACCACCCGGACGAAGTTTCTGGAAAACCATTGGGCTGAATACGATCAATAATACAATAAAAATTCCGATAAAAATTAATATATTTCTTTGAATTGGGGATATTTTTATACCACGCTCGATGTTTGTAGTATTCTCAATATCGATATTTTTTCTTTTTTTATCCATGATAATCCTTATTCACTTGTTTATGACGAATTTTGCTCATCCATTTATTGATTGATCCACCTATTCTTCTAATCTCAACTGGTTCAAAAAATCTCAATAGATAGAGTATAAAGGGGAAAGATATGAAAACGGAAATTTTTATCAAGATTCTTATAACAATTGAAAACCCATTGGTTAATGAGGATAAAAAGACAAGTGCAATCCATAACAAAATCAGCAGGAAGAGCTTGTTATTTTCGTATGGGACCTTATAATGTTTTTGTGCTGCTCTGTAACTCATAATATAGAGCACGATGAAAGAGATAATCGTCGCATATGCAGCACCGAGTATTTGAAATTTTGGAATAAGCAGAAAATTGAGCAATATATTCAGAATCGCTGCAATAACAGTATTTATTGCGATTGAAGATGTTTTATGAGTAATATATAATCCAATGTTAACAACCGTTCTCGCTCCACTGAAAAGAAGACCGAAGATTATATATGGAACAATTGTATATGCGAGCCAATAATCAGGATTCAGCGCCAGTGTTTTTATCAATTCTTTGCTGATAATCGCCAAACCTAAACCAGCCCAGGTTAGAACGAACATAGAATAAGTCAGCATTTTACTATAGAATCTTTTGTCTCCCTTTTTCTGATACATAGAGTAAGCAATCGGCTGTAATCCAAGTTGAAAAGATTGTATCAGAAATATACTCAACACACTCGCTACTTTGTATCCGAGATTATATAAACCAACTTCTTTATAATTTCCGAGTATTTTAAGGATATATCTATCTCCCATATTAAGAAGCATACCGGCAAGAGCAGAAAAGATTAATGGAAATCCAAAGTACAATGTTTTTTTCAACATTAAAGGGTCTAACTCGAACTTTATTGAAGTTAAAATTCTTGGAAGGATTATGATGAATAGGAGAACCTCACCAATTAAATATGAAATGAGTATTCCTTTAATTCCTATTTTCATAAATGCAACAAAATAAATAGTAAGTCCTAACGTGCATGTTAATTTACAGATATTACTTATTGTGTACAGAAGGGCTTTTCCTCTTGCTCTAAACGAAGATAGGCATAATTTGTTAATTAAGCGGAATGCAACGACCCATAATGATATCTGAACATATATTTTGAAAACTTGAGGATCATGAAACTTGCCTGAAATGTTCTTTAAAAATATATTTCCAAAAAAATTGAGTAAAAGTCCTATAAGAATGAGAAATAGAAATGATGTGAAGAAAGGATCTTTTGTATTTTCAGTATTGTCTTGTTTACAGAAAAACCGCACATATGCCTGATGTTGACCAAACATAAGTACTTGAGTGAGGATTAGTATTGTAATTTCCAGAATTCCAAGAATGCCGTAATCAGAGACCGTAATATGAGAAGTGTATAAAGGTAATAAAACAAGCCCAACAATTTTTGTTGTTATATTTCCGAAACCGTAAATTATTGAATCTTTAAGAGTAGTCCGAACCTTGGAAAACATACAATCTATTTCTGATTTAAATTACCAAACATACAAATGAGAGTTTTTACAACCCAAATACATTCAACTAACCCAAATCCATAGATTACCCAAAGTGGCTTGTTCAAAAAGAGAAATGGAACAGCGAAAATATGATAACGGGAAATTTCAAAATATATATTTGCTATAAATGAGCTATGTTTGTCTAACAATTTTTTTGTTGAGTACTTTTTCTTTGTGTGAGTAATAAGCCTGTGAGAGGAATAGACAAACAGTAAAAATACAACAACACAAATCCAAAAACTTTTTGGGTATACACGATAGGTCAAAGAAGCGAGAAGTAATAAAGTGCTGATTTTTCCCACAAGTTGATCCCACCAGCTTCCCTTTTCTGAAGACATACTTTTTCTTCTTGCAAGAGTGCCATCTACCACATCCCACATTAGACGAAAGTTATAAAAAATAGCTGCCATGAACATTCCCCAATAACCAGATATGAATACTATTGAAGCAGCCATAAGGATTCCGAAAAGAAGGGAAATAGTAGTTGCTGCATTGGGAGTGAGTTTGGTCTTTTCAACCATTGAAACAATTAAATTGGCTGCAGGTATTACGATAAATTTTGAATAAATTGCTCTTTGTGCACTCGTTTTTTTTGCAAAATCATTAACTTCTTTAAATTTTTTAAACATATAATTTCCTTAATTTCTAAATAAAAATCTCTTCTGAGGTTTTTTCCATAATTGGAATTAATGTAATATTTGATGGTTTATTACAGATTTTTCTCAAACTCATATTTATCCACTCAAGAGTACGAGTATATCGATAATAATGGCGTATCTCTTTGTCAGGGAATTGTTCCTCCCTATGCCAACATGCTTTATAAAATCCGATAATATAATAAAATCCTCTTTTAAAATGCCCCTTTAGGATAAGGGCACAAGTTCTAATGAATACTTGCCAAAAGGGTTGATGAAGATGCCACGCTCTTACCCCAAAACTGATAGCACCAGCTTTAATATTAATACGATCATTCGTAGAGCGTGTACTTACTGCATAGACATCGTTTATTATACAAATTTTCCACTTTAATATTCGGCATTTTACATTCATGATAGAGTCAGGTGCTCTGCTCCTTTGAACTTTACCAATTTCTCTGAAACAAGAACCCCTCATTAATCTTAAACCCCCTCGGGGATTGTCGGTGCGTTGAAAGTTCTCAACTACGAAGGTTCCATTTTTGTTAGGCGAACAAAGCACACCGGATACAATACCATAGTCAGGATTTATGGTCAAAAAATTTTTTAATTTTTCCCAGTAATGTTTTCCGAAACGTATATCTGCATCCAGAATCCCAACGAAATCTGCTTGAGAAATTTCAGATCGAATAGACGCAATACCTTCTATGAGTACATGTGAATAATGAAATTCCATGTAATCGCTTGATTCTTTGATTCTGTGGATTCGCATGAAATCTAAATCTTTGCCATTCTGTTTAAATTTATCTCCAGTTCCATCATCACTGCAGTCATCAACAATTAACCAGATATCAGGTTTTAATGAACTGGATTCTATACATTTAACCAATCCGTCGACCTGATCGATTTCATTATGAGCTGGCGTAATTAATATAAACATATGATGTATTGGTTAGGGACCTATGTTATTTTTGTTTACGTGTTCTATTCTTATCATCCAGATGATCGTAATTTGTTCTGATGGGTTTCATCGAATAAGTTTGATTTGCATTAAACCACTTATAGTGTTCTCTGACTGCATCCACACATTGAATCTCAGAATAAATCGGCTCATAGTTGTAATGGATCATCTCGGATCTAAAATAATATTCCAAAATCTTGATTTCTTCTGACGGTAAATTCTTGTGAATGCCAACTCTCTCATTACTAACAGAACGATAACGAATGTTTGAAAGACTGTTTCCTTCCCATGGGATTTTACAAAAACTAGGCTCAGTGAATAATTCATCAAAGCTGATATCAAGAAACAAACAGACTTTCTTGAGAACTTTCATGGCATCATGAACCATATCTTCGTATCGGATTACAAGATAGCGATCATCACCATAGATCCTAGTATTGTCTATCGACATTTTTTGAGAAATGTAATTTCTATCTATAACACTTCTGAGTAGTCGATCCATCGAATCGTATTGAGTATGATAATGCTTATCCCAGCCTTTTTTTATTACAGCCCAGTTGTCTCTTGGATCTCTAACAACATGAATATATTTTGCATGAGGATACATCTTACATATATCATTTACAAATATTTCTGATCCGGTACATTTTTCTATCCAATATTTGTGCGTTTCATAGTTGGGATCGGGTAATATCTCTCTTGCGCTATAGATTATTGCATCAAGAAAATCTTTAACATCTCTATCTGAATTATCCACCTTTTCAGAAAAGATTGAGTTCAGTTCATTATACGTACATTTCAGATCTTTCTCATCAAGTCTCATCCATTTTTTAATTGTTTGCCTGAGACTATGGAATACATAATCAATAATACGTTGTTTCCTTTGTTCATATGTAAAATTGTCAGAGAAATATACAGGGTAGAAAGCATACCAGAAGTGCGTTTCATAAGGATAGACGAAGAGATCGGGATGTCCATCGAGTAGCGCTATCAAGAGGGTGGTACCGTTCTTTCTATGTCCACCTACAAACACACCATTATTCTTGATGTTTTCCCATGTAGTCATAATATTTCCTTTAAAGCATTCACGAGCTCGATATTTTCATCTGGTTTTCTAATCGAAATTCTTACAAATGAATCATCAAGTGCAGTCTTGTTTGAACAGTCCTTAATAAGAATGTTGTACTTAGAATATAGTTGAACTTTTAATTCTCTACTTTTGATCTCACCAAGTAGTTTGCAGAATAAATAATTTGCCTTTCCATCAATAATCTTAAGATGAGGTACATCCTTGAGCAAACTAATTAACTGATCACGATCCTCTATGATTTTCTCAATGGATCGATTATAGTGCTTTTGATATCTTGGGAATAATTCCAGAAATCGCTCTGCCATAGAATTAATATTCCATATTGGAAGTTCCTTTTTAACTTTTCTCTTTATGGATTGATTTGCAGTTAGTAAATATCCAAGACGCAGACCAGGAATCCCGAATTCTTTGCTTAAACTTCTCAGTATTATGAGATTTGGATAATTATTAATAAAAGGTTGAACAGAGTACTTTTCTCTATCACCAGCAAAATCGATGAAGGATTCATCTATGATAATACCATCAAGATGATTGAGTTCTTTCAATATTTTTATTATCTGTTCTTTACGTGTAACGGTGGATGTTGGATTATTGGGATTGATTATCAACGCAAAGTTACTTTTAGATTTTATTGCAGAATCGATAAATTCATCTTCATCGAGCAGAAAATCATCTTCCTCTTTTAAATTGAGATAGTTGATTTTTTCGTTTTCAAGGTTTTCATACTCATTGAAACTCGGTACAGGGATCGTTATCTTATTAATAAGGTTTTTATTTATTATCTTAATCAATTCAGATGCCCCATTTCCAACGATCAAATTGTCTTTTGAAAAACCATCGTCAAAATACCATTGAGAAAGTAAACTTGCAATTTTGTGATGTGCTGAGGGATAGTTATTTATCAGTATGGGCAGTTCATGGGATAGTTTCGTGTAAAAATCCTGCGGTGGGAAGTAAAGGTTAAAGAGATAGCAGAAATCCTTACAGTCATATCTCCAATGTCCTCCATAAAGACCATAAAGCCAATCAACCCTATCTTCACCACGGGAGAAATGATAGGTTGCCATCTCAAGGTCATCTTCAGTATCCACCTCAAACCATGTGTCTCTGTCAACAATATGCCCATAAATGTTCGGGGTTTTTTGATAGATCAGTGTTCCAAGAACGAGTTCGTAGTAATCTTTCACGCCATGAGTTTTTATATACATCTCAAGATTTGGTTTGAAATAAACTGAGAAAAATTCCTTTGTGAAATAATAAATATTTACCGTTTTATATTTGTCTGAAAATTCAAAATGGATGTCCTGTTCACTGCCTGGGATGAGTCTTTTAATGGTATTAAACCTTTTATCCATCTCAATTATTGCACCTGACATCATCTTTTTCCCCTTTTCGTCAATTTCAACAACTGTTCCCGACATACTTGAATGATACTTAGAAAGATACGCAATATTTTTATCTCTATTCTGGAAAATAAAATCTAGTATCTCACTCTCAAAATATATGTCTCCTTCCATGAGTATAAAGTCATCATCAATTTGACCGGTAGCAAGCCAGAGTGACTGAATATTATTGGTCGAGTTCCACTTAGGATTATCCACATATTCGATTTGAACACCCTTATACTGATCTCCAAAACCATCGATTATGAGTTCTTTTTTATACCCAACAACGATAATGACCTTTTTTATTTCTTTATGGATGATGAGTGCGTTTAATGAGTTTTCAAGAAATGAAGTGTTACAAACTTCCACGAGTGATTTAGGAACTTCATCCGTTAAAGGCTTAAGTCTATTACCTCTTCCTGCTGCCAGAATAACTGCTTGCATTATTCACTTGCTCCTTTGTGTTTGATTACAATGCATAAAAATATATCTGAGAAATTTATCTTTGGTTATGTGTAAGAATTTCATTAAAGTATTTTGTTATTTGTTGGTTGTAATAACCGTTTTCATGAATTCATCGAGCTCGATGTTCGGAACATTTTCTGCGATGAGTGTCAGAACGATAATGATCTTATCAATTCCACGTGGAATAAAAAGAGTTTTGGATTTTCCTCCCTGCTCATACGTAAGAATTATTGATTTGCCTGCTTTGATACTGTATTCAATTTTTTTTATGTCACCAAATGGGATTTCAATATTTTTTAGTAAAAGAGGTTTGAAAATTACTGAATAATCAGTAAACTTTATTGAGTTAATGGTAAAAAGGTTTTTATAAAGCACATTTCCTACGAG
Source organism: Candidatus Cloacimonadota bacterium (assembly GCA_016932035.1). Taxonomy (NCBI): domain Bacteria; kingdom Pseudomonadati; phylum Candidatus Cloacimonadota; species Candidatus Cloacimonadota bacterium. Next base: position 6,515 of record JAFGDR010000003.1, on the reverse strand, counting down.
AAATATCACAACAAAAGGAACTGCTTTTTTAAACCATTTATCGGCAGTGTAAAAGTCATGTGTGATAAAATATAGTGCCCATACAAGAGCAAAGATCGCAACAATTATCGAGAGCCATCTGAGGAATGGTGGGAAACGAAAGACTAATTCTTTATTTTTCATAATGTTTGTTCTATTTTAAAATTTCCACGATTTTTTTGACGTCTTGAGACTTTTCTTTCCTGCAAACAAGCAGTGCATCTTTCGTCTCAACGATGATCACATCATCCACATCGATGAGGGCAATTCTCTTCTGCGAATTGTCCGAATAAACATAAGAATTATGAGATTCTATGTTCATAACCGGCACTTCAAAACAATTACCGTTTTTATCCTTTAATTTCATCTCATCAAGTGCTTCCCAGCTCCCGATATCATTCCAATCAATATTGATCGGGACGACTGCCGCATTATCAGCTTTCTCCATAATGCCGATATCAATGGGTACTGATTTCAGCCGAGAATAAAGATCACCTACTCCCTTCTTATCTGTTTTCCAAATATATTTGATTTGCTTCAATGAATCAAACAGTTCAGGCATGAGTATCTGTATTGCATTGAGTATCGAATCGATGCCCCATAAGAACATACCGCTATTCCACGCAAAGTTACCTGAGTTTATAAACTGCTCAGCGATTTGGATATTGGGCTTCTCTTTGAATTGCTTAACAGAGTAAATGGGAAGAGGGTCCTTATTTAATTCCTTTCCAAATTCGATGTAGCCATAGCCGGTTGCAGGATAGGTTGGTTCTATACCAAAAGTAAGTAGTTTTTTTTGTTGTTTAACAAATTCATCAGCATACGTAACAATCTCTCTGAAACGTTCAGGTTTTCCGATATAATGATCTGCTGGAAGAACAAGCATAGTTTCGGATTCATCATATTTGTCTTTGAGAAGTGCTGCGGAAAGTCCAATACATGCTGCGGTATTTCTTCCCATCGGTTCAGCAATTATATTTTCAGCAGGAAGTTTGGGCAGATGTTCATGAACCAACGTTATCTGTGATTCATTTGTGACAACATAAACATTCTCAGGTTTTACTAACGGCAGTATTCGATCCACTGTTTGTTGGATCATCGACCCTTCGCCGAGAATTTTCAAAAACTGCTTGGGCATTTCTTTCGTGCTTAAAGGCCAGAATCGAGTACCGATTCCTCCAGCCATTATAACTACTATCATTTATTTACCTTTTAATTATTGATTTCGTTGATCAACAACAGAAATATCATCGGGTATATCCAGCGTAAAAATGCTATCCGGGAGTACCTGGTTCACCACTTTATTCTCAAATTTAAAACCAACTTCGTTTTCATAATTGTCCATATACTCAATAACTTCAATAAGGGAATCCTGGTTTGAAAATTGGATAACAAGCTCTGCAAAATCACTCATAACCTCTGTTGGTTTGAATGAAAAAATAGTTACATTGCCATACACACTTGTTGATTGCAATTCGCAGAAGTCAATATACTCCTTTGCAAGTAATTCCGGATTAATGAAATTTTGCCAGTAGCTCCAATCCTGTATGATCAGTTGTTCTCGCTCTGGAAAGTAGAAGCGAAGATCATCTTCAGTTCCGAGCATCACTTGCGGTTCAGGATAATAAAAATCGAGCTTGATCTTATCTTTTTTTGTATACAAATTTCCATAAGAAAAATGCTCGATATCACTATCCGGCCAGTAATTTCTTTGCTCGAAGTTGGCTGCGAAAGTCGATACCTCAGCATTCTTTTTCAGGAATTTTTCAAGCAGAGTCTGGTTAGCAAAGAGTGATATGCTCATCATTATAATTAGAAGCAGGACTAAATTTTTTTTCATTTAATATCCTAATCTTTCCAGATCGTCCATACCTATGAGTACTTTTCTGGGTTTACTTCCTTCAGCATCCTGCACAAAACCGGCACGCTGCATCTGATCTATCAGTCGCCCTGCACGCGCATAACCGATCCTGAACTTTCGTTGCATCATCGAGATGGATGCATATTTCTTCTCTACAGCATACCGAATTGCTTGCGGAAACAGGTCGTCATCATACGCAAATTCTCCGTCGTTATCAATATCAGTAGGCAGCTTGATGTCGATTTCCGGCTGCGGGTATTGAGAAAGATAATCAACGAGTTTTTTCGCTTCTTCTGTTCCAACGTATGAACCGTGAACTCGAATCGGGGGTTTTCTTCCAAGGGGAGAGAAAAGCATATCACCCCGTCCAAGGAGTTTCTCTGCACCATTGATGTCAAGGATCGTTCGGGAGTCTGTTTTCGAAGAAACATGGAATGAAATTCTTGATGGAAAGTTTGCTTTGATTACGCCATTGATGACATTTACAGAAGGTCTCTGCGTAGCAAAAATAAGATAGATGCCAACTGCTCTTGCCATTCCAGCGAGACGCTGGATGGGGCGTTCGATATCCTTAGCCATCTTCTGCATGAGATCTGCCAATTCGTCTACAACGATCACAAGATAGGGCATGGTCTGAGGTAGTTCTTCAAGATCAGGAAGTTCATCCTTTTTATCTTTGATCTGGTCGTATTCATTTTTCTTCTGAATGCACATCTCATTATAGCTTGCAAGATCACGGACATGGTATTTTGCCAATGAATCATAGCGATGCTCCATCTCATTCACTGCCCAGTTGAGAAGATATACAACATCCTCAAAATCTGTGATAACTTCTTTTATAAGATGAGGAACGTTTTTATATAATGAAAGCTCGATTTTTTTAGGATCGAAGAGAATTAAGCGAACCTGGTCGGGATGAGCCCGGTAAAGGAAGGAGTTCAAAATCGTATTTAAACAAACGCTCTTTCCCGAACCTGTTTCACCTGCGATAAGCAGATGCCTGAGGTCTTTCAGGTCAGTAACGACAGGTTTGCCCGTGATATCTTTTCCAAGTGCAATCAGCGTTGGAGATGGATTGTTCTTCATCTCATCGGAATCGAGCACTTCTTTTAAGTAGATGAATTCTGATTTATTGTTCGGTATCTCAAAACCTATGGTATCCTTGCCAGGAATTGGAGCAACGATACGAATACTTTTTGCTTTTAAAGCGAGTGCAAGATCATCTGCTAATGATGTATATTTGCTGATCTTTGTGCCAGGTGCAGGTCGCAGTTCGTACTGAGTAATGACAGGTCCGATGTTAACATTTACCACTTCACCCTCGATATCAAATTCTTTAAGTTTTGATTGCAGGAGATGGCTTTTCTCCTCGACCTCTTTTCTTTTTTCTTCCAATGCCTGCTTGGTCATTGAAGGGGAATCCTGAAGCATCTTATGATAATTTGGCAGCGGATAAGAGCTGTCATCTTTATCTTCAGCTTTTTGAGGTTTGGTAACAATAGGCTCCGGTTTCTTCTTTTCTTTTTTTGCTCTGTCTTTTTTATGTTTCTTTGTCGGCAACTCCGGTTCTGCTTCTGGCTTTTTATAAGATATTTCAGGTTTTCTCTTTGCTTCTGGTTTTGTCTTGACTTTTACTCGTTTTTGTTTTTCTGAAGGAGTGAAAAGTGATTTGAGGAAATTCAATATGTTCTTCGCTTCAAAGATAAATATGATCGTACCAAATAGTGCCAAACCAAGAATAATTGCTGAACCGACACTGTTAAAGATTGGGTAAAATATTTTGTTGATTATCAACGTAAAGACTACTCCTCTACAAATGGGAAAAGCACCTCCGACAGAAAGATAGAATAAGGTTAACCACACAAAAAAGAGAAAGATGAAGACAAGTTTGCGCGTCAGATTTTCAATTTTTGAGCCGAATATATAGAGAATTCCCGTAATAAAAAGGAAAACAGATAGGAAAAAGCTGAATGGTTCACTGAATATTATCTGGAAAACCCAGGCAAGTCCTGCACCAAACGGTCCAATCATGTTCCTGGTATAGGGAAAATCGAGCGTAACGATCTTTTTGAACGTTAATTCCGCCTGCTTAAGACTAACGATGTCATCGTAGGTAAATGAGAGAAGGGAGAAAAAGAGCAGCGCTCCAAGAGCAATGAGGATGAATCCGAGGATAATTTTCGATTTTGGTTTCTTTTCTTTATCTTTGTTTTTCATATGTGTTTAGTTATGCCGTATGCAGAGAATATCCCCATCTTGAACTTTGTATTCTTTTCCTTCAAGATGGAATTTTCCCGATGCTTTCAATGCTTTTTCCGAACCGCACTCTTTGAAATCATCAAAGGTAAACCGTTCTGCACGAATAAAACCGCGAGCAAGATCGGTGTGGATCTCTCCTGCTGCATCGAGAGCTGTTTCTCCAATTTTCAGTGTCCAGGCACGGACTTCATCACTGCCGATAGTAAAGAAGCTTATCAAGCCAAGAGTGTCATAAGAGATTCGAGTCAATTTATTTACTGCTGATTCTTTGATATTATACTCTTCCATAAACTCACGGGCTTCGTCATCATCCAATTGATGCAATTCCATCTCGAACTTACCAGCTATTTCGACCACTTTATATGTGGGTGCAAGTTTCTCGATAAGGTTATTGTTTTTCCCGAAATTTTCTTCATCCACATTAAGAATGATGAACATCGGTTTGAGAGTGAGGAATTGGAAACCGCGCAGAATTTTCTCTTCCTGACCGGAGAACTCAAAGGTTTTCAACATTTTGTTTTCACTCAGGCACTCATAGCATTTTTGAAAAAGAGCAAGTTCCTTCTCAATATCGGGATTTTTACCACCCTTATGATACTGCTTGCTGAGACTTTCAACCTTTTTCTCGCAGATCGTCAGATCAGAAAACAGGAATTCCGTTTCAAGGGTTTCTATATCCTGTTCCGGCTGAGCATGAGAGCCCGGTATGTCAAAACCTTTGATCACGAGACCGAGGGCGTTGACCTGACGGATGATACCGAGTAGTTCGCTGGAAAATATTTCCTTTTTGACCTCATCATGCTTGATGCCTATGAAATCAATGTACTCGATTGTTGCAAAAATCTTTTTGTGAGGTTTGTAGATCCCTTCGAGGTAATCGACACGCTCATCTACCACATCTACAGTGGCAAGATTGGGTTTGGTAGCACCGGTGTAGTAATCCGATGTCTCTGCTTCACTGCCTGTTACTGCATTGAATATCGTTGTTTTTCCGCTTTTGGATAGACCCACAAGTCCTATTTTAATCATGGCATAACTTTTCTAAATGAGCATATATTCGTCAATTATTATTGCAATTCATTAGTTCCCAATATATTCATATATATTGTATTTATATATTCTTCTTTGTTCAGGGTGTGATTATTTCTTGACGAACTTTTTTCCAAAAACTCTATCTCTGATATGTTTATTCAGGAGGCATAACGTGCTCAAAACTAAATATTTAAGATTACTTGAACTGTTTACCTCATTACTTATTATACTTACATTTATTGTTTCCTTGTACGGGATTTTGAATATTCGTATATACAAACCATTTACTCCTGATAACTTTTTCCCAGGCGTTCTCGGCCAGGATGTGGTGTCATTAGTTGTATCGATTCTGCTTCTGATCGTTCTCCTCAAACTCAGGAATTCTTCAGAAAAGATTTATCTTGTTTGGATAGCTCTCCTCTCGTATTTGCTATATGCTTACGGGATTTATGCGTTTGATAAAGTTTATAATATGTTCTTCCTGTTTTATGTTGCAATTTTTGGGATATCGCTTTATAGTTTGATCATATTTTTCGGCTCAATAGAAATAACATACTTCCAGGAAATTAGAACAGAGCATATTCCAAGACGTACGATTGCGGTCTTTATCATGTTGCTTGGAGTTATTTTCATCATCGCCTGGATGCAGATCATTATTCCATCAATGATAGATAAGACCCAACCAGAAGGAAATCCGATCTTTGTTTTTGATCTCTCATTTTTTATTCCATTACTTATCATTTCAGGAATAGCTTTGTTCAGAAATAAAAAATTGGGTTTTTTAATTTCAGGCATACTTCTTATGAAGATGGGTTTTCTTGGATTTTCAGTACTGCTTGGGGCACTTATCAGTCCCTATTTCGGACTACCACTTTCCATTTTTGATGTTTTTCTCTATGCAATTTTGGGAATTGGAAGTTTCATTTTTGCAATTATATATATAAACGCATTGCGATCGGACTGGGATCTTGAGCTTAAAGACTGACGAGAATAAATTTCCCCGGTTGCTCCTGATTGAGTTTGAAGCAAAGAAGAAAGACTCCCGGAAGTATTGTTGCGATCGTATGAAGCGGGAGGTTGAATTTGTCTGCCCGACCTGTAAGGATACACTACAATGCCCTGACAAGCTTATATATTATTCTTCTATTTTTGACGAATACGGTTTTCTGATTCATGACGGGTCAGGCACATATGAACTTATCGGCTTTTGTCCATGGTGCGGAAGCAAATTGCCAGAGTCGAAAAGGGATAAATGGTTTGATGAACTGGGGGAGTTAGGGTATTACGATCCGTTGAACCAGGAGATTCCTGAGAAGTACAAGTGTAGTAAATGGTTAATTGATTT
>JAFGDR010000002.1 GCA_016932035.1 Candidatus Cloacimonadota bacterium | reverse complement strand
CAACATATCCTGCACCTTCAGGATCTTCAATCATAGAGTAATTATCATTGTCCCAGATGAGTATCTCTGCAGACAAAGCGAAAGTAGTTCCAATCATCAGCAATGCTAAAACTGCTGCAATTCTCACTATATATATTTTATTTTGCATTATGCCTCCGAATTATAGGAAAAGGTTACGTCGTCAGATAAAGATGTCAAGCAAACATGTAGCGCTTTCATTACCAAGCTGGGGCTTGATAACAAGATTATTTTTATAATTTTCGAGTCTATTCGTGCTAATATGCGGTTAATATTACACCACTCTAATCTTCGGCTGTAATCCTTCAACTACTTTACCAACTATCTGTGCCTTGATTATCCCAGTATCATGCAAGGTTTGAACTATGTCCTGTGCTTTATTTCCAGGTACGGCTGCGAGTAATCCTCCGGATGTTTGGGCATCGCATAGAACGATCTTCTGAACCTGCGAAAGTTGAGGACTCCACAGGACAACATCCTCGACAAATTTCATATTGGAAAGCGTTCCACCCGGAATAACATTTCCTGCTGCCAATTCAAAAACACCTTCAAGCACCGGAACCTTTTCAGCTATAATCTCAACTGCCGTATTACTCCCCAAAACCATCTCAGATAGATGTCCGATCAGCCCAAAACCTGTTATATCTGTACATGCATGAACAGGATATTTCTGGAGAACTTCGGATGCCAGCTTATTCAATCCGGACATCGTAGAGATAAGTAAATCCTTTTGTGCATCATCCAGCAAACCTCTTTTAAGTGCAGTCGAAAGAATGCCGGTGCCAATCGGTTTGGTTAAGATCAGTGCATCATTCTCTTGCAATCCTACATTCTTCCAGATTTTATTAGGATGAACACTACCAACAACAACCATTCCATACTTTGGTTCGGTATCCTCGATGGAATGACCACCGATCACATAGATACCTGCTTCCTGCGCTTTAGTCTGGGCTCCTTGAAGGATTTTCTCCAATACAGCCATCGGTAGTCTGTTCGACGGAAATGCAACAATATTGAGACCAAATAATGGCATTGCTCCCATTGCATAGATGTCACTCAATGCATTGGCTGCAGCGATAGCGCCGAATTCAAAAGGATCGTCAGCAATTGGTGTAAAGAAATCCAGCGTAACCACAAGTGCTGTTTCATCATTTATCTTATACACTGCCGCATCATCAGCAGTTTGTGTACCCACCAATATTTTTGTATCATCAGGGATGGGCAGGTTCTTTAAAATATCTTCAAGCAATGCCGGCTCGATCTTGCAAGCACAGCCCATGCCATGCGTATAGTGCGTGAGTTTGATCTCCTTTACTTCGTCAGTAACATCGGCTCGTGTTCCCTCCTGGAATTTGCCAATGACTTGTATGACTTCTTCAGCTGCTTTCTCAATCTCATCCTTTGTGGTGAATCGTCCTGTTGAAAAGCGTATCGTACCCATGGCATAGTCAAGGGGAACATCCATCGCTTCGAGTACTGCGGACACATCGATCTGGTCGGAATGGCACGCAGCTCCTGCCGATACTGCCACGTGTGACAGTTCGGAAAGAACGGTGTTAGCTTCCACGTTTCTGAACGAAAGACTGAGTGTGTTCGGCAGACGTTTTTCAGGATTCCCGTTCAATCGGAAATCCAATCCTGACTCCTCGAATTTCTGATGAAGTAAATCCCTCATCTCCTGCATGTGTTTCATATTGTTCTGCAGGTCTCTTTCAGCGATCTCACATGCTTTTCCGAGACCCACATCACATAAAATATTCTCTGTCCCTGCGCGCAAATTCTGCTCATGATCTGCACCATGAATGATCTTTTCCAGCTTCACGCCCCGTCTGATATAGAGTGCACCGATGCCTTTGGGTCCATATAACTTATGCCCTGCAATCGACAGCAGATCGACGTTCAGTTCATCAACATGTACCGGAATTTTCCCTGTTGACTGTGCAGCATCCGTATGCATAATAATATCGTGCGCATAAGCGATCTCAGCGATCTCGCGAATCGGCTGGATCGTTCCAACTTCGTTGTTTGCATGCATGATCGTGATCAGTATTGTTCTCGGAGTGATCGCCCGTTCAACATCATCCGGATTCACCATGCCGTACTCATCAACCGGAATATAGGTTATCTCAAATCCTTCCGATTTCAAGTATTCGCATACTTCGACAACTGCTGGGTGCTCTACTGCTGACGTAATAATATGATTACCGATTGATTTCCGCGCATGAGCAATGCCTTTGATCGCAAAATTATTGGACTCCGAACCACCGCTGGTAAAGATGATCTCATCAGGATTTGCATGCAAGAGCACTGCCACCTGTGCACGTGCCTTTTCAACGGCTTTGCGTGTTTGAACACCATACCAGTGCGAACTGGAGGGATTGCCGAAATATTCATCCAAAAAAGGTTTCATTGCCTCTGCCACTTCGGGCGCAAGAGGTGTGGTCGCATTATAATCGAGATAGATAGGTTTCATAATATTTGACAAAAAGATTCCTGAAAATTGTGTCAATAAAGTCAGTTACACATAATGAAGATTTGATCAGTAAAAAATAAATCGATCAAAGAAATTCAGTTTTCTGTCTCAATTCAACTAAAAAAAATTATGGTGCAAATTATGTATACGAATTCTAATCTTCGAAAATGGCAAACTGCTTCAGACGTGATTCATGGCTTCCTTAAGAGTGGCGAATCATTACTCTGGTCAGGTCAACCACTCAAAGGTTTACGACTACAAGCTAAAGATGTGTTTCTTATTCCATTTAGTATTTTCTGGTGCGGTTTTGCCATCTTCTGGGAACTTATGGCTCTGGGCATATTATTTCGTAAAAACAGCTTCGGAGGACCAACATCACTTGTATCAGGTATTTTCCCCTTGTTTGGTCTCCCCTTTGTTATCATCGGTCTTTACCTGTTGTTCGGCAGATTCATTGCTGATGCACTCCGGCGTAAAAAAACGTATTATGGCGTTAGTGAACAACGAATTTTAATAATTATAGGATCAGGTTCTCAAAAAGTAAAAAGTTACGATCTCAAATCCATCACAAACATAAACATGATCAAAAAAAGAGATGGATCCGGTACGATCACTTTCAGCGCTCCACAAGCAATTCCTGCCTATTCATCAAATACATCACGCCCTCGTCCGAACTGGAACGCTACTGCTATCTTTGAATTATTACCAAACGTGGTTGATGTGTATCAGATCATCGTAAAAGCACAACATAAAAGAAACGAAAATTTCTAGGTAAAACATGAATTATATACTCTTCAACGGCAAAAAGGTGCATCCTTCTAAGATCGTGTGCATTGGACAAAATTATATGGAACATATAAAGGAGCTGCATAATGAAGTACCGAAGCAACCGGTACTCTTCATTAAACCGAATTCATCCATTTCACATGAAATTCTTTCCAGCAACAATGATCTTATTCACTATGAAGGTGAAATTTCGTTTATCATACGTTCAAACAAATTGAAAGGTGTAGCATTTGGTCTGGACCTTACAAAGAGAGAGGTTCAGTCCGAGCTACGATCAAAAGGACTGCCATGGGAACGCTCCAAATCCTTTGACGGTTCAGCAGTGTTTAGTGAGTTTGTTATGTTCGAAGTTAATATACATGATCTGAGAATGGAACTCTCTATAAATGGCAGTTTGGTTCAGCAAGGCGGTTATGAGCTTATGATGAACAAGCCAGATGACATTTTACACGAAGCATCAACCTTTCTTTCGTTTGAGGATGGCGATATTATCATGACCGGAACCCCAAAAGGCGTTGGTCCTGTTCATGCAGGTGATACTTTGATCGGGAAGATATTTGATAAAGAAACATTATTAGTTGAGGGTAGCTGGGTGGTGAAGTAAAAAAGCTATACGCTATTTCATAAATAGTCAAACCCAAATCTTTTCGGATAATATTGACAATACTCTCCAACCTATATTCATACCTGTATAGTTGCTTTATTTCATCATGATATTAATCTAACATCGGAGGTCTCCGTCATGAAAGAACACATATCTAAAGGACTCAGGATCACGCTCCTGGTCTATGCAATTGTATCAATACTCTCAGGATTATTCCATATCATCAGCCCACAAACTGCCTATGCAGAGGGTAATGCAATCGAACGGGTCATGGGAGGAGCAATGCTTGCGTTTGCATTCGGCGCAGGGCTCACGTACTTCGACAGAACCTGGAAGAGTGTCAAAATCGTTGTCCTCATGCTTATTGCCTGGATGCTTCTTTACTCCCTTATCATGTTGTGGGGTGTCCTGGCTGGCGCGCTCAGGATTGAAGCTTTGCCCACGATCATTTTCGGTGCTGCAATTGCAATCTTTTTACTATTCCTGTATATTCGTGAGAGGAAACTTAATACATAAAACTATTCGGTTTTCAACCGTTGCGAAGAATTTCATCCATTCGCAAGGTTTCATAGAGTATTTGAGGATTTCTAAAAAATAAGAGGTTAGAGTCATTAAAAAATTGACATCTAATCATTGGATTTCTATTAAATCGTGATATGAAATCTTGTAATAAACTTATACAAATTACCTTTTCAAGATTCATCCCAAACATACATTTTATACATCCTATCGTTATTGCTTCCCTATTTCTTCTCTTTTCAGGCTGTACAGGAAAATATGACGAACTCGATGTCAGCATGTATCATTACCGGGACACAAAAAACCTAGTGAAATTCGTGTATGATGCTGCGAAAATCCTCGAAAAAGAGGGATTGGCTGGACTTGAATATTTTCATGAGAACAGGGAACATTTTCGAACGAAAGATACTTACCTTTACATTTATGATCTGGATTTCAATTGTGTATTTCATAGTGGCATGGAAAACCTGGAGAATCTCAATCTTTGGAGTATCATCGATAAAAATGGGAAAAAGGTAGCTGCATTAACATTCAAAGCCCTGGAAGATGAAACCAATCCGCACTCTTGGATTCACTATACATGGTGGGAGCCGGGAAAATTCTTCCCTGTACCGAAATCATCATGTCATTTCAGGGTAACAACTCCCGAAGGAAAGGAATATTGCGTTGGCGGCGGCATAAACTATCCGCAGGAAGAGCAGGAATTCATGCGCATCAATGTCGATAATGCTGCTGAACTCATAGAAGAAAAAGGTCATGATGCATTCGATGAAATATCTGACCCTACTTCTGAATATAATTATCGGGAAGTAAGTATTTTTGCCTTTGGACCTGACGGGAAAATATTGATCTCACCTGTATTGGAGGACAGTCTTGCAAAGATCGAACTCCTGGAATGCACTGACGAAGTTGGCAATAAACCATTCGTAAAAGCAGTAAACGAATTGCAGACAAACGACAGTGTTTGGGAAGTGTTCCTCGCAAAGAACAGATTCAGACGAGAGCTTGTGAAAAAGTGTATGTATATCCGTAAAGCAGTATATGGCGATGAGATCATATATGTCGGTGCTGTTACAGACCTGCCCAATCCGCCATAATCACCGGAGAGATAATGACTCAAAAACAAAGAAAATATGAATATTCTGTAAACGAAGTTCCACCACCAGGTCAACTGTTCGTCCTTTCAATCCAGCATGTGATGTTAATGGTCATGTCGCTTTGTCTTCCCATTCTTTTCTGCAGTCAGCTCAGCGCATCCATGGAATTTACGGCTTCATTGATTTCTTTATCGATGATCGCTGTAGGAGTAGGTTCGATCATCCAATCGGTCGGCATTCCCTATATCGGCTCGAAATACTTGTGTCCGAACCTATGCGGACCATCATATTTTAGTCTTTCACTCTCTGCAGCATGGTTTGGCGGACTTCCGCTTATGCGCGGACTTATCATCGTGGCAGGTTTTGTGGAAGTAGCACTTGCACCAATCGTTCAAAAGTTGAGAAAAGTTTTCCCCACCTATGTTGTCGGACTGGTGGTCGCAATGGTTGGTGTGAGTATTATCAAGCTTGGAACAACATCTGTTTTTGGACTTGCCTATTACGGAGATGCAATTCGAAGTGTTGATATCCTTATCGGTGTGATCAGTTTGCTTATTATGGTTTTGAGTAATATTTGGGGAAAGGGATTCCTTAAAATGTACTGCCTGCTTGTTGGTATGGTCTTGGGTTGGGCACTTGCACTCATTCTTGTACCCGAATACTGGTATAATCTTCTTGCAATAAAGAACAGTCCGACCTTCGCGCTTCCCTCTTTCGGTCCGGAATTCAAGAGAATTACGATCGATCTAAAAATGCTCATCCCCTTTATTGTGATCGCGATCAGCGGATCATTGAAGTCCTTTGGCAATCTGCTTGCAGCGCAGAAAATCTCTGAGCCCGAACTCAAAGAAGTGAATTTTACTCCTATCAGAAAGGGTTTAATAGCAGACGGCTTGTCAACTGCATTTGCCGGACTGATCGGCGGTATGGCTGTTGATACATCCTCCAGTAATATCGGTCTTGCAGGTGTCACAAAAGTGGTGAGTCGCTGGATCAGTGTGGTAGCAGGTGCGATCTTTATCATCCTGGCATTTTTCCCGAAACTTATTACTGCACTTTCCCTAATTCCCAAACCGGTTCTCGGTGCTTCGATTGTTTTTTCCGGCTGCTTTATGATATGCACCGGTTTGAAGGAGATGTTCAGCCAGAAATGGGATACACGAAAAACCTTTGTTGTTGGGATCTCACTTATCTTTGGATTGAGTACAGCAATGCTCCCGGAACTTTATGCACGTTCACCGGAACTCATCAAGACATTCTTTACCGATCCCCTGCCAACCACAACAATTCTTGCAGTGTTGCTGCACCAGGTGTTCAACCTGGATAGACTATTCAAGAAAGAAGAAGAATAGCACTCCTACAACCTGTTCGAATCACACTGTTTAACATACTCTTTTAATTCCTTAGCAAACTCAGATTCACACATAATTTTATCATAATCGATAGGAACATTGTTAAGATACTGAAGCAGGAGATACTGTTTATCATCATCGGGTAATACGCCTGAGAAGAAGAATCCAAGCATTTCCAGTTGAGGAACGAATTTCATAAGATTTCTATCACACATATCCAGACGAAGATCAATTATTTCAATCCTTTTCAGGCACAAGTCTCTAAGCCGGTACTTAATCTCTTCAAGAAAATTATTGCCAATTGAATTCACAATAAAACTTGCAATCCCGGCTGATTCTACGACATCAACTTCCACATCAGACTGAACCACCGTACTCTTATCTTCGTCAATACCCTCAAGTGTCTGAACATCTGCATTGATCCCGAGATGTTTATATATTTTCTCAATAATGCTTTTATGATGAATCGGTACAAAGACCTGGACATCCTGGGGAATTAACATCTTATACATAAGCACCAATGTCTCACGCTGTGTACATTGATTTTCCATACTTTTAAAGGATCGTGGCGGATCAAGACCGATACGCAAACCAGCAGATTTGTAACCAATACCGAGAAGTGCTTTTTGTGAATATGGATGAACTGTTACGGCATCAGCATAGATACCTTTAACACCTCTTTTCATAACTTGGTTTTCGAGAAATTCACTCAGATGTTTCATGCATCCCTGTCTGCGGAATTTTGGTTTTGTGAATGCCATGCCCAGCTCAGGAATCTTTTTCTTTCTTCCAAAAAACTCAAGTGCAATATGTCCCAGCACTTCATTATTTAAATCTGACACCGCAACGGCAGAGATAAGTTCACCTGTTTTATTCATTTCAATAAGACGTTCAGGATAATAGATATTTTCCATCAAATATGTATAACCATACGCTCTATAAGCACATTGCGATATCTCGACTGCCTGACTTGGCTGCAGAAGCATCGTATGGAAAGGAATTCTCACAATTTCTTTTTTCGCCACAAATTCAGGTTCATCATACGCTTCCATTTGAGAGGTTTTAAGATATTCATCGATATGCTTCTGATCAATAAATTTTACAAGCTGGACTTCTTTACCCCCATAACCCAAATTATGAAATGATATTTTATCAACACTTCCCTTCATTAACCTGAAACCAAGCCCTACCTGCTCATCTCCATCAAGAGATTTCTCAGCCGAGAAATCCTTTACACGATCAGGATCAAAAGGTAATCCTTTATCTCGGATGATAACCTTGAATTCAATTGGTGTTAATTCACAAATGACATCAAAGTGCTCTTTTTGTTCAGGTAGGAATGCGTGTTTTACAACATTTGTAACTGCTTCCTCAACAGCAACGCTGAAAAATGTAATATCCTTTTGAGAGAATTTGGCAATGCGTGCAAGTTCATTTATAAACGCCTGTATTGCCGCAAGGTATGCCAGGTCCGCTGGTACATGTAGTGTCGATATTTTTTTAAGTTTCATTGAACCTCCAAATGTAAAAAAAAGGATATATGTAGAAATACATTTGTCAAGGACTGTAACATTTATTATTGTGTATAAAATTCTACGTGTCAATAACGCGTTAACTCTTAAACTTGACTGCTTAGCTTAGCGATAATTACTGAAACTTCACTTCTGATTCGGATCACATTCCTGAACGTATTTTCCAAGCTCCTGGGCAAAATCAGAAACAAGTACAATCTTAGAATAATCAATAGGAACATTATTAAGATACTGAAGGATGAGAAACTGCTTCTTATTACTAGGGAACACCCCAGAAAAGAAAAAGCCTAGCGATTCGAAATCCTCAATATATTTTACTGAATTTTCATCGCAGAGATCGATATAAAGATTTACAGTCTCAATCTTTTTCTGACAGAGTTCTTTCAATCGCTGCTTGATCTCAAGTTTGATATTATAACCACTGTCATTGATATATATATTCCCAAAATTAAGAGTATCCTTCACTTCGATTTCCACATCAGACTGTATCATATCTTTCTTCTTCTTTTTTGAAGAGTCCGTTGTATTCAGATGCGCATCGATCTCAATATTCTTATAAATCTTCTCTATTATCTTTTTGTGATGCATTGGTATATATATTTCTACATTTTGCTCTAAGAGTTTTTTATAACTTAGGACAAGTGTTTCCCGCTGGACTCCCTGATCTTTCATACCCTCGAATGTTTTCGGAGGTGATAATCCAATGAGTATTGCGGCATCTTGGAAACCACTTCTAAGTAATGCTTTTTGCGAAAAGGGATGTGTTGTAACTCCTTTTGCATACATACCTTTGATCATTTTATCTTTTGCTTCCAATTCAAGAAACTCATTCAAGGATATCATAGCACCCTGACCTCGGAATTTCGGTTTGGTAAATGCCATTCCCAGTTCAGGTGTATCCCACTTTTTACCAAAACGCTCCAACGCACAATGACTCATTGCTTCGCCAGTGTCATCACATACAGCAACAGCTGAGATAAGTTCACCAGACTTGGTCATTTCGATCAGTCGTTCAGGATAGTAAATATTTTCCATAATATATGTGTAGCCATAGGTTCGATAAGCACATTGTGATATCTCGATCGCCTGATCTTTCTGGAGGAGTTCCACATGGTATGGAATCTTCACTCTTTCTTCTTTTGATTTATATTTCGGCTGTTCGAATGCCTGCATTTCAGATTTTTGGAAATACTTTTCGACATGTTTTTGATCTACGAATTTAACAAGGTGAACTTCCTTACCACCATAACCCATATTATGAAATGAAAGCTGGTCGACACTACCCTTCATGAGTCGAAATCCAAGACCTACCTGTTCGTCGCCTTCCAATGATTTTTCTGCAGAGAAATCCTTCACTTGAGTAGGATCAAAAGGCATTCCTTTATCCTTGATAATGACCTTGAATTCAACTGGTGTCAACTCGCAGATAACATCGAATGTTGCTTCTTCATCAGGAAGAAATGCGTGCTTAACAACATTTGTGACTGCTTCTTCAACTGCAACGTTAAAGAACGTAATATCCTTTTGCGAGAACTTTGCGAGACGGGCAAGTTCATTGATAAATGCCTGAGCTGCCGGCAAGTATGCCAGGTCAACCGGCAAATGTAATGTCGATACTTTCTTGATATCCATTGGACCTCCGAATAAAAAAAAGATTTGTTTGAAACATTTCATGTCAAGGTCTATGGATTTTTTTGAAAATTTCTTGCATCAAGAGATAATGTTTTTATAGTATAGTAAAATATTAATCAGGAGGATATAATGGCAAACAGTACTCATGAAGATATTCGTGAACTTTCACAAGTAACATTAAATATGAGCCGTGCCCTCAACTCCCTAATCGAGGAATTGGAAGCAATCGACTGGTATAATCAACGAGTGGATGTATGCGATGATGATGAACTTGCATCAATACTTGCGCACAATCGTGATGAAGAAAAGGAACACGCTGCAATGCTTATGGAATGGATTCGCAGACAGGATCCTGCCTTTGATCATGAACTGAAGGACTATTTATTTACCGAAGGTTCGCTTAGTGAAATCGAACACGAGCATCACGAATAATTCTTAAAAAAAAATTGTATAATTACGCCCTCTTCTGAGGGCTTTTTTTATAATTGCAAGGTAAGCTGGTATGGGAGATTGACCTCGTCAGTTTCCAGTTTTGAAACGCTGATACCGAGTAATCGAACACTGCATTTATTAACCAGTGTTTCATCGAGTAGATTGCACACGGTTTGTGTGATAATCTCTTTATTCATCGTTGGTTTTTGCAGTGTTCGGCTTCTTGTCGCCTGATAGAAATCGGGATATTTGATCTTAAGTGTAATCGTCCGTCCGGCGACATTATGTTTCTTCATTCTTTCTTCAATTTTCTCAGCACATGAGGTAAGATACTCTTTCATTTCATTGATATCATCGATATCTGTCGAGAAGGTGTTTTCATGCCCAATCGATTTGATGTCTCTCTCAGGAGTAACCTGCCTTTTATCAATTCCCCTTACAATGTAGTAATAATATTCACCGGTTTTCCCAAAATGTCTTATCAGCTCTTCAAGAGATTGCGCTTTTAGATCTCTACCCTTTAGTATGCCGAGTATCTGCATTTTCTTTTCCGTCACCTTGCCAATGCCATAGAATTTTCCAATCGGAAGCCCCTCCAGAACTTCTTTTGCTTTATCTGGAGGAATAACAACTAATCCATCCGGCTTATCCATATCAGAAGCGATCTTAGCCAAAAACATATTGTATGATACACCAGCAGATGCAGTGAGTTTAGTTTCTTGGAATATCCTCTTTTTTATATCCTTTGCAATGAGTGTTGCTGATTTCATTCCGAGTTTGTTATAGGTTACATCAAGATATGCCTCATCGATCGAGACCGGTTCAACGAGATTGGAATAATCATCAAATATTTTCCGTATTTGTTTGGATATCTTGCTGTAAACCTCGTACCTTCCATGAATGAAGATCGCATGAGGACATAACCGGTAGGCGACAGCACTTGCCATTGCAGAATGAATACCAAATTTCCGCGCCTCATATGAACATGTGGCGACAACTCCCCTACTATTCGGATCACCGCCGACAATGAGCGGTTTTCCTTTGTAGGCAGGATTATCCCTTACCTCGACAGCTGCAAAGAAAGCATCCATGTCAATGTGAATGATCTTCCTGATTGGCTGTTCTGTTTTTATGTCTCTATCTAACATGCGTTCTCAATATTTCAGGATTTTGATAATCATTATTATCAACTACTATATCTGCAATTTGATTTGGATGGGCTTCATGGAGATAAAGTTGCTGACCCGGAAAATATCGCTGTTCATATCTCATCTTGAGAACATGTTCATCACCAAAATAGTCGATATCTCTTTCCAGAGCTCTTTTTAATGCTGTCTTAAAGGATACTTCAAGAAATATACATAGATCCCAATAATGGAATAATTCTTTTCTAAGAAGGAAAATTCCATCGAAAAGCAGTATAGGGTTATCTTCAGCTATGATATAATTCTCATTGGTTTTAGTCTTTGAACGATAATCATAAATGCTCGTGAGAATGCTTCTATTTTTACTTCTTATTAATGGTTGAAGGAGAAGTTTTTTAAGAGATTCATAATCAAATGAATCCTCATAATAACCAACAGGTGAGAGCTTTCCCTTACGAAGTCTGATCTCTTCAGGATTGTGAAATCCATCGATCGATGCACGTATGATCTGTCTACTGGTTTTACTTTTTAGATAATTTGCTAAATCATCTGCAAAGATCGTTTTGCCCGAAGCATCGATGCCGTCAATTGCAATTTTATAGGGAGAAATAACTTTAGCTGATTCAATATATGCAGTGATCTTTGCAAATATCTCATCCCTTTTCTTCACGAATCCAGCTCCATTTCAAGAAGAACACCAATTTGTTTAAAACCAAATTTCTCGTAAAATGAAATAGCTTCTTTATTTGTGAATTCCGTACTCACTTCGAGCTCCACGCATCCCTTTTCATGTGCCATTTCAACACCTTTCTCTACGAGTAATTTCCCAATTCCCTGTCCTCTGAAACCTTTGTGAACAACAAGTTCTTCAATACAGGCAGACAATCCATAATGCAAAAGCGACTGATGATAAATGACATAGATCATACCAACAATTGATCCTTGTTTCTCTGCAATGAGTATCGAATGTTCATCCGAAAAAACCTTTGCAAGATTGTGTTCAATCATCATTTGATCAAGTCCTTCATTGTTTGATATCGTGTTATATAATTGCAGGAGAAGTTCCTTTATGTAAGGTATATCACGAATTTCAGCTTGTCGAACTTCTACTTTATCAGACATTGCGCACCTCATACGATTGATTGATTAAAAAAGAATGTTTGTAATATATCTCCCCTGTTTTTCATACGTCAAATGTTTTTAATTGAAGATCACTTTAATACTGTTTTTCCCTTCTCGGTCAAGACACGAAAGTCACCTTTACGTATTGTCAAACCGAAATCATCAAAATAAGAAAGGAGCAAAAGGCATATCTTTCTGTTTGCATCCAATCGGTCACGGAAATCTGCAAGGATAAGTTGATCTTTTTCCTTAAAATGATCAATAAGTGCATGTTGCGCTTGATGTATAATATCCGCATGAATGAACGATCCTTCAATAATCACGATCTTCTTATTCTCTACAAGATAGTTAAGAATGTCCTGCAACCTCTTAGAACTGATGGCTTTTTTACCTGCATACTCATTAATTTCACTCATCAAAGGAACTTTCATTCCTGATTGTAGGATGAATTGCTCGATAAGGTTAATTTTATCCGTATCCTCTTCTGCAATATTAACATTCGATTGGGCAAGAGTAAATGTTCCCTCGAATTTTTTAAGTATATCAGCATCGATCAATTGGATGATCAGATTGTTCAGATATGATTCATCTTGCTTCTGGAATCGTAACAGACTTGTAAGTTCCTCGAATGTTTTACCCCGTTTTATAAAAGGATTTTCCTTATGAAACTTTGAAAGAATGCTTGTTATTCTTTGTGTAAGTTCCTTTTCCTTTTCATTATGAACCAACAGGATTTCTTTCCCGATTTGTTTTATAGCAATGTCTTCAGGAAGCGAATATTGGGCGATCTTTTCGATTTCATCTGATGGCATATTTGTTATCTCTGCAAGCAAAAGTATCGAAACCGGAAATGATCTTTTTCTGACTTCGGCTGCAACGAAAGCCGGCAATCCTCCATAAGCTATGGTGCTAAGATGCTGCACTACTTTCTGCGTTCTCCGTTTATGATGAAGCGGATATGCATCTAATACTTTCCCGCCGCCGAGTGTCATATCGCCTGAAGTACTTCTTATAATGAATGCATCACCATAAATCGGAAAGCATTCTTTTTCAAAATGTATCTGCACAAGCCCTGTTTCACCTTCTTTGAGGATATCTTTGTCCATGAGATGTACTCTCACCTGGTCTTCAAATGTCCCCATCAGGAAGAGTACAGTATTCCATGTCTCGAGCGATCTGTCGTGTTCAAAGAGCGTAACTGTTGCGTCGATCATTTTCGTAGGTTTGATCATCCTTTCAGAGATGAGCATTCCTTTTTGGAAATCCTTGATATCGAGTCCGACAATATTTAAAGAAGCTCTTTGACCTGAAACCACTTCATCTACCTCTTTTCCATGATGCTCCATCTTTCGGATACGCAGTTCTTTTCCGCCAGGTAACAGGTATAATGAGGTATTCTTTGTTGCTCTTCCTTGCAGAACCGATCCGTTTATGACAGTGCCGAATCCTGCAACGGTGAAGATCCTATCAATATACATCCTGAAGAACAATCCTGATGATCGGGATTCGATATGATCTATAAGATTTGATATTACCTGAAGCAACTCCTTTATTCCTGTATTATCTTTTACTGATGTTCTAATGATCGGTGCATTTTCAAGGAACGTGCCTGAAACGAACTCGCTGATCTCAAGTTCGACAAGTTCTAATATCTCCTCATCCACTGTATCGCTTTTTGTTAACGCAATGATCCCATCTTTAATACCGAGAAGTTCCATAATATGGAGATGCTCTTTTGTCTGCGGCATGATGCTGCTGTCTGCTGCAATAGTAAAGAGCACAAAATCGATCGTGCTTGCACCGGATATCATCGTATTTATGAAATCCTTATGCCCGGGCACATCGATTATACCGATACTGTTTCCATTTGACAGATCGAGATGGGTAAAACCAAGGTGGATCGTAATACCTCTATTTTTCTCGTCTTTATGTGTGTCGCAGTCAAAATTGGTTAATGCTTTGATAAGCGCTGTTTTACCATGGTCAACATGACCGGCAGTACCCATTATTAAGTGCTTCATAATTCTATATCATGATCTCTATTAGATTTTTTGCGATGATTTCAAATTGCTCCTCTGTTAAGGTGAACACATCAAAAAGTAGATTGCCTTCGCGAAGAATACTAAGGATTGGTTCATCTAATTGAAGGAGCTTACGCTGGACGTTTTCAGCACTCAGTTTCGATGATGAAAGGTCAAGTTGAACAGCATAACTCGAAATTTTTAGTTGAGGAAGCGTTCCTCCACCACATCGTGCAGTATTCTCAATGAATTTATTCGGAATGTTATTTTTTATAAGTAATCTTGAGAAAATTTGCGCTTTCTTTTCGATTTCCTCTTTAGTTTGATGAAGCATCCTGAATACCGGAACATGCTCAAGAAGGTCTTCATCACGAAGATAACATCGAAGTACCGTAGATAATGCTGCAAGCGTTATTTTACCAACACGCAGAACTCTCATCAAAGGAGATTTCCTTAGCTTATGAATATACTCTTTCTTACCTGCAATAATTCCTGCTTGAGGACCACCAAGCAATTTATCACAGCTGAACATTACAAGATCAGCACCGGACTGAAGTGCTGCATGAACATCCGGCTCTGTTTCAAGCGGAAGTCCTTTTGGTTTTTTCAGTAATCCCGAACCCATATCATAGATACACATTACACCATTTGCATGTGCTAGCTGAGCAAGTGCTTCGATCTCAACTTCATCAGAGAATCCTTCAATATAATAATTTGATTTATGTGCTTTGAAAAGTACCGCTGTTTTCTCTATTATTGCATCTTCATAGTCAGAAATATGAGTTCTGTTCGTGGTTCCAACCTCGATCATCTTTGCACCACTTTGTTTCATAATGTCGGGAATACGGAATGAACCACCAATCTCTATAAGCTCCCCACGTGAAATAACCGCTTCTTTTCTGTTGGAAAATGTTTTCAAAGAAAGAAAAACACCAGCAGCATTGTTGTTCACAACAATTGCATCTTCAGCACCGGTTATAAATGTTACAATATCCCTAATATGTACTTCTCTATGACCACGTTTTCCTTTATCGCAATCAAATTCAAGGTTGGAATATCCTTTAATGATCCGTGCAACTTCTGCTGTCAGCACATCTCCAAGCGGTGCACGTCCCAGGTTAGTGTGAAGTGCTACACCTGTCGCATTGATCATCGGTTTTAATGATGCTGAACCTATATAACGAATGCCATCCATAATCATCTTATGTATGTGTTTATTAGATGGTACATTTTTACCTTTAAGAACATTCTCACGTATATTATCAAGAACACTACGGATTGAAAAGACGGTTAGTTTTTCTCCAAATTCATGTATTAAATATTGTATATTTGCTTGTTTCAATAAGGTATCCACCCCCGGGATTTTTCTGAATTCGTTCTTTTCGTCCATAGTCTATCCTTTATAAAAAAAATGGCCGAGAGGGCAGGAATCGAACCTGCCATGGACGGTGTTATCCGCGCACTACTGGTTTTGAAGACCAGCTGGAACACCAGTTCCTTCCTCTCAACCGAAAGAAATTATGTTTTAGAAGTGACGTTATCTCATAAAGATCATTGATCTCGTTTGAGAAATAGTTTCTCCTTGAATTCGATAGAAGTAAACTCCGCTTGCTACAGCTTTATCATGCTGATCGAGACCACTCCACTGGACCGAACCTTCACTATCATCAACATTATATTGTTTCACCACATCACCTTTAACATTATAGATTGTGATTACGGCATTTTCAGTTTGTTTTGGTAATGAGTATGAAATTGTGGTTGAACCTTTAAATGGATTCGGATTGTTCTGAGTAATATAGATCAAATTTTCATGCGGATCATCGATAGAAACTTCATGATAATAATACAAGGCACCCATATCAGCTCTGGTTCCATCAGGATCGGGAGGTGATGTCGGATCGCCAGTATCAATACATGGTGAGGTTTCCTGCAAACTCCAATCTGCTGCAAGACCATCATAGGCAATACCATCTCCAGCTGTTGAATTTACGAATTGAGGATCATCACTGATATTACCTGTACCTGAATAACCGCCGGAAATACATGAATAATTTACAAAAGGATTACCGCTGAAGGTCGTGAAAATCAAACCATCATGAATGATGATAGTATTAAGAACATCAGGATAAGAAGATAGTATATAGATACATGCATAGCTTCCAGAATTATTGGCAATTGTGTTATTGATAAGTGATACATCCGAGCCATTCTTCAGCCCGATCGCGCCGGCAAACATCGCTTCATTATTCACAATGATATTATGCGATATTTCAACAGGTGCGTTATCGAGAGCTATTCCACCGGATAGTACTGAGCTGGAGTTATTTGCTATCATATTACCTTCGATAAGCACATCTGTAGCATCAACAACATTGATCGCCGGACCTTTCTGCGATGTATTTGTATTCTCATAGAAAATACTGTTCAGAACATCTACAACTGAGTTATCAATATCAACAGCACTGGATGTAGCACCGGTAAAATAGCAATGATCGATGATATTCGCTTCCTGGCTGTCCTGGATAAGGATTCCTTGCCAGGTATCGTCGGTTGAGAAATTAACAAAACCACGTTCAGATCCAACTGCTTCAATCCTACCTTTTACTTTTATATTACTGCCGTTATTCACAACAATATTCGTATTTGGTTCAACAGAAAGAACGGTTCCTGTCGGAATGGTAACATTCCCGGTGACAGTATATGTTCCATACGTTGGTGACCATGTTCCGGCTAGTTCTCCGGATACATTTGATGGACTGAGTACTGTGATAAAATCTTCCTGAGTGAGTTCATCGCTTTCTGTCCCTTCATAGACCGTTAATGAGACGTCATATGATCCAACTGCAGTATAAGTCCAGAAAGGATTTTCATCATGGCTATCTATGGTTCCGTCTCCATCAAGATCCCAATCCCATGCGTCCGGATTTCCAGATGAGTTACTGGTGAATTGAACGGTCAGTTCAGGTGGTCCTTGATAGAGATTGGCATCAAAGTTGGCATACAAACCCAAAGATTGTATTGCATCGTAGAGTGCTGAACTCACATTACTAATAGCATTATCTCCATAATATAACTTATATTCTCCACCAATAACAGCAAAGAATGGAATGTATCCGTTACCATATTGACCATAATAAGGATCGATATCATACGAATAAAAATATGTTGCTCCATAGGAAGTCCAGTTTGTCTCGGATAGAATGTAGCAATGACCGGTTCCCTGGTAGTTTTGCCAAATAGTTTCTAATTGCGGCGCCGCCGAAATACAGCCACCTCAACCAGTACCTCCCCAAAAGAACACTATTGCTTTCTGAGCATCGATAAGGTCATAAATATTGTGGGACGTGCCTGTGTTATCAGTCCAGCTGAAATTTGACACAACATCACCGACCTGGTATGCTGCAAAAGCTGTTGAGGTGAGCATAACAAATAAGATAAGAACAGCTATTTTTTTCATCTGCTCCTCCTGCTTTTATTTAAGTTCATTTCAAAATACCCCAAAAAATTGTCAAATTTTTCTGGTTATAAATACACAATGAAATTTCCTCCATTTTGATGGGATAAAAGCTTTATTTACAGTGCTTTGCCAACCTTCGAATGTTTCCGATTTATCGGAATCTTCGGAGTGTTGAAATTGGTGAGTTCCCCAATTAAAACACTCGGATGTCCTAACAAGTTCGGACAATCAGAGGTTTTATATAAAAATGAGCAGGATGTTGTATCCTGCTCTACGAGTGTTTGCTTTATTAGTTTTATCTTATCTCATCAGAATAAGTTTTTGTGTTCTTTCAATATTATCCGTTTTGACTTTATAGAAATAGATGCCATTTGAAACGCTCTTACCTGAATTATCTTTTCCATCCCACGTAGCGTGTCCTTCAGTATGAGTATCTGTAACTGTATCCAATGTTTTTACGAGCTGACCCCTCACGTTATAAATGGTTACTTTTGCATTTTCAACACCGGCTGAAGCTGAGAACTGGATTTGAGTGTGTGAGAAGAAAGGATTGGGAATATTGTAAAGAGTCATATTTACTTCAGGTTGTGGCTGTGGATCTGTTGATAAGACCAAGCCATCAAAGTCAATTTTAAATGAACAATAAACCATTTCGCCGCCTGTTGCGGGACCCATGCTATTGATCGAGCTACCATAGTCATTATCATCAAAGAAGTACATATCAATTCTTCCCCAGCCACCACCGAGATCTTTAATTGTAGCATTAATGTAGGGGTACATGGTGATCATGTTTCCAAATTCTGGGTATACACTACTGTAAATATCTGAAAGTTCAATTGGCGCACTCCAGTTCTCACCGTTATTTATAGTTGCAGATACATGAAGAATTGGATGAGTTGCATAGTCGTCATATCCTGGAATTCCATTTTCAGCATAAAGCGTTTTTGTGCCGCTATTCCAAACTTGAACCATCCAGGGCTGTGTCAGACAAGCAGCATTGCGTTGCGAATTTTCGTGAAAACCAACATCATTAGAAATTGCAAATGGATAATCACGCCAAGGATAAACTAAAGTATCACCACTTATGGGATCAATTTTCCAAGGAACACTCATACCACTCCACGCATCCCAACCAGGCAGGTTTGGAACATTACGAATTTCCCAAGTTCCATCGGTTTTATATACAACCTCGCCTTGGTATTGGAATTCGTAATAAGGCCAATATGAGGCACTACCAGCCACTCCGTCAACAGAACATATCCAGAAGAGTTCAGGTAGATGCATGTTTCCTTCACAGTCAAATAATGTTGTTCTGTGGGTTGAGTGTTGGTTACCGGGCCAACCAATCCAGACATGAAGTGAATCAATAAGCACATCGTCAACGGTAAATCCGGGAATGTTTTCTACAGCATAAACCACATATTCATTTAGCATTCCAACATCAGTTTCATAAAAATGCAAATTGTCGTATGACCAGGTTTCACCACCATCATAACAATCCCAAACATACCAACCCTGCGGGACAATTTCACCACCGATTAATCCATTGGTATATCCAGCATAACCAAATATTGCGACATGTCCGGCATTATAAGGATCAACAGCAAAAGATGGGTAGGGACGACAGGCAATACCTAAATCCGGGTTTGACCAGTCGCGCGAAATATTTACCGGCCCACCCCAATTGTTCTTGTCCAGCATGATAGTAAGATCACCATACACCCAGTCATCTTGAGGGACATCGATCCAGCGAATGATATCATGTTCGATTTCACCATCAGGATTTTGTTGGCTGGTTTGATAGACACGGTAGTTTCCACTGGTTGCATAGTCCGGCGCCATTCCAATAAATGTATATGGCCAGATATACTCGTCAACATAAGGAATTGGCTGATCAAATCTTACAGGAGTTTTCCAAAATCCAGGAATGTGTAAGAGGGCGTAATCGTCATAAGAAAGGAGTGTGTTTGTATCTTCGGGAGTACTAGAACCTAAAATGTCGTGCCAGGTCCCAATTGGATCACCTGAAGCTGGATGCATGGTTATACCAGGATAACCCTGCCAAGTGTCAGAAGTAGTAATTGTAGCATATTCTATTGCACCATTTGGATAGACATATGCCCAATATACTCTTCGGTTATCAGTCGTGTTAGGACGACCATGAAAGAGAAAATAAACACCGCCAAAGATGTCTGGTTGACATACAAGGGGACGACCACAATAGCTACCCGGCATATAGTCATAGTAGTTAGTGAAGCCTGTGAGTGTTGTGGGAGCTTGGATGAATTCCCAATTAGGAACGTCATAGTTGTTATCATTTCGAGTTTGAGAGGTAAGCTTGAGATGCTTCGGCTCATCTTGCGGAATATAAACCTTAT
>JAFGDR010000001.1 GCA_016932035.1 Candidatus Cloacimonadota bacterium | reverse complement strand
CTTACATGCAATATTAAACAAGCTGAAATTTTTTGTAAAATTTTTTTAAATAAAATTTCTTGTCAAATGAAAATTCTTGACCGAGAAAATATGAAATTCTTCATGCATAGAAAATATTAAACGAGATTATATGAGTCGTATAAAAGTCTTAGATGAAAAGGTAATAAACCATATAGCTGCCGGTGAAATAATCGAAAGACCTGCATCAGTAGTTAAAGAACTTATTGAAAATGCGATCGATTCCAACCCCACAAAGATCGTAGTTAATATCGAAAATGGTGGCAAAAAACTCATTGAAGTTATCGATAACGGAAGCGGCATGACAAAAGATGATGCACTGCTGTCCCTGGAAAGGCATGCTACCAGTAAGATATATTCTCTTGATGATATTCAAAACATTGCTACCCTTGGATTTAGGGGAGAAGCTCTTCCAAGTATTGCTTCAGTATCAGAAATGGAACTTATATCACTTCCCCAGAATCAGGATAAAAAACCAGCTATTTTTATCCAAATACAAGGTGGAGATATCAAGGATGTTACTGAAACAGGTAGCACGCCGGGAACAATTATCCGTGTAAAAAACCTCTTTAAAAATGTTCCTGCCAGACAAAAGTTCCTTAAAACAACTCAAACTGAGATGCAGCATATCACCAGAACGATTCAGCATCTTGCATGCACACATCATGAGATAAGTTTCAAGCTCAGCCATAACGGACGGCAAATACTCAATTATCCAAAAGTTGAATTTCTTGAAAAAAGGATTGTTGATATCTTTGGAGATAATTTTTTCAAAAATAATGTTATACCTGTACAGACCACATTTGACGGATTGTCTCTGAAAGGTTTTATCGGATCGTACCACGAAGATGCAGACTGGGAAAAAATCCATTATTTATATATTAATGAAAGATATATTAGTGATAAAATCATTTATAGTGCAATCAAAAAAGCATACGAACCTTTCACGAAAAAAAGTCTTCTCAAAAATCAACTTCCGCTCTATATACTCCTACTCGATCTACCAGGCAACCTCCTCGATGTGAATGTATCACCAACAAAGACTGAGGTTCGCTTCAAAGACTCACATGTGATATTTAACTTTGTAAAAACCTCTTTAACCAATGCATTACTCGATTTTGAACGTCAGAAGTTTGCTGAACTTCGTACTGGTGAACCATCAAATCATGAACAATCAAATGAGTCTTCCATAGAATCTG
This sequence comes from Candidatus Cloacimonadota bacterium, assembly GCA_016932035.1. Taxonomy (NCBI): domain Bacteria; kingdom Pseudomonadati; phylum Candidatus Cloacimonadota; species Candidatus Cloacimonadota bacterium. Next base: position 73,804 of record JAFGDR010000001.1, on the reverse strand, counting down.
TATATGAAAAATCTTCATCAGCAAAGAAATCATCAGAGCACTATGACCATTCCCAGAATTTGTTTGTTCATCAAAAAAAAGACGTTCAGCTTTCGTATCTTTTTGAAGATAATGTAATAAAAAATAAAAACAAAATCATAGAATCCGAGATCATTAATCCATGGCAGATCGATGATTCCTTTATTATCGTCGAGACCAAAAGCGGCATGCTTGTTGTTGACCAGCATGCAGCCCATGAACGCATTCAATATGAAAAGATTAAAAAGCGTCTTGAGGAAAACGAAAAGGGTTTGGACGGTCAAAAGCTGCTCTTCCCTCTCGTGATAGATCTTCCAAAACATCTGCAAAAGGTTATCCCGGATTTCCTCGAAGAATACCGGGACATGTTTGTTAAGGTTGGATTCAAGATCAAGGTTTTCAGCGGTAATTCCATTATTGTTGAAGAAATTCCAAAAGATCTTCAAGATTGGAAGAAAGGCGATATACTCGTAGAGATATTTAAACAGATCGAGGAAGAATTCTCACCTGATGGAGATTTCCGAGACACCCTTGCAAAATCATACGCATGCCATGCTTCAATAAAGCTGCATCAAAAGTTGAGCAAAAAAGAGATGCTTGAACTGATCAATCGACTTTTTGCCTGTAAAAACCCCTTCTTTTGCCCTCATGGACGTCCCACCATTATTGAAATCACTTTTGAGGAACTGAAAAAACGTTTTAAGCGCATATAAAAAAAGCCCGAAGAATATTCCTCGGGCTTAATATTTGTTAGAAAATCCTTAGCGAACAACCATTACTTTGTGAATATTTTCAACATCATCACTCACGATTCTTGTAAAGTATACTCCTGAAGGAACGTCATTACCTGCATTGTCTGTTCCATTCCAGGTGACGGAATGAACATTGGCGAGTACGTCTTCATTTATAAGACTCTTCACAAGCTGTCCTTTAATGTTGTATATATTCACAGAAACATGAGCTGCTTCCTTCAATGAGAAGTTGATAGTGGTAGTTTGGTTGAAAGGATTGGGTGAATTCGTGAAAGAATTATTCACAATAGGACCATTATCAACAGAGACACCACCATTTGTCAGCCAGTCATACATATCTCCGAAAAGATCATTAGCTGTAGTAGGATCATCGATTGCAGCAAAGGAAAGAGTTGTGAAGATTGATTTGAACACACCAGTATCTTTTTGTGCTGCACACGTTCCGACTGGAGATGGACTGTCAACCTGGAAAAGACCCATTGCATCGGCTGTAAAGGATAGTATTCGGTCAATATACAAACCTTCTTTTGCAGTGGTAAAGACGTCAGAGGCTGTAAAAGTATATCCTTCAGCACAAGAACCCGTGACACCTGACGCACTGAGCACATCAGGATCTTCAATATACCATACATCCTGACTCACTGAAGCGAGACCGAGATAATCATATGGGAATTGACCTGGGTTCAAGGTTCCAGCAGATGAGTATGACGCCCACAAATAGTCCTGACCTGAGAAGAAGAGAGCTCCACCACCATCAAGATAATCTCCAACTTTTGCTTCTGAAGCAGGTGTCATACAGTCATCACCATAATAACCCCAGCATTCGCCACTGAACCAGACTATACAGTCATACATCTGCATTGTTGCGAGATCTGGAGTTAGCAGGTCGGTTTGAACCTGAAAATACGTATAAGTTATACCATTTGCAAGAAGTGCTGTTTCATAGTAAGGCCAGCAATCAGTATAACCACCTTCGCTTAAATCGTGGTCAACAACCAGAACGTCTGTGTGTGCCACTGAAATTGTAAAAAGACCTATAACTAAAAGTATGAGTAGTTTTTTCATATGTGTTACTCCTCATTTGTTGATTAGCATAATAGTCATCGAAACCGATGATGCCTATCAGAGAATTTAACATGTTCTTGATATACTATAATGATTCACTTTTAATACAGTTTTTGATTTCAAAATATTAATTCTGATTCATGGAATTCCCAAAAAACTTCGTCAACTTTTTTTTTATCTTGATGAAATTTATTAATAAAAAAATTTTGGATACAAATAATTTTGAAGAAAGTGTATCCTTCATGACACGAGATAATATCCGTAATTTCTGTATTATTGCTCATATCGATCATGGGAAATCAACACTTGCCGATCGATTTCTTGAGCTGACTCATACGGTGGAGAAGCATACTGTTGACCAGATTCTCGACGATATGGATCTCGAGCGAGAGCGGGGTATCACTATCAAAGCTCATCCGGTAAGGATGAAATATGAACTGAATGGCAAAAAATATATCCTTAACCTGATAGACACACCGGGGCATGTTGATTTTTCCTATGAAGTATCGCGAAGTATTGCATCCTGTGAAGGTGCGATCCTGCTCGTTGATGCAACACAGGGGATCGAAGCACAGACACTGAGCAACCTTTATATTGGACTAGATTACAATCTGGAAATTATTCCTGTCATCAATAAAATCGATCTTCCAGCTGCAAATGTAGAAAGACGCAAACATGAGCTTGCTAACCTTCTTGGTATATTCGATGAAGAAGTACTTGCAACGAGTGCAAAAGAAGGAACAGGTGTGGAAGAAATCCTTAAAGAAGTCATTGAAAAAGTACCCCCACCATCCTCCGACATTCCAGAAACACGAGCGCTCATTTTTGACTCACAATACAACCAGTATCGCGGTGTAATCATTCATATACGTATGTTCGATGGTTGTCTGAAGAAAGGTGATGAAATTTTACTTCACTCAACGAACAAAAAATATGAGATTGAAGATATCGGATATTTTTCTTTTCAGATGGAGCATTGTAACAAGCTGGAATTCGGGGAAGTTGGATATATCATTGCTGGTATTAAGGGTGTCCGCGATGCGAAAGTCGGAGACACGATCACGCTGTCAAAAAATCCAGCAAGACAAGCACTGCCTGGATTTAAAAATCCCAAACCGATGGTCTTCAGCGGAATCTATCCTCTGGATGGAGATGATTATAATAGTCTCAGAGATGCTCTGGCGAAGTTCCAATTGAACGATACATCTCTTGTATATGAACCTGAGAATTCTGCAATACTCGGATTCGGTTTTCGGTGCGGTTTCCTCGGTATGCTGCACCTTGAAATTTTTAAAGAACGCATTAATAGAGAATATGACATTCCTATTATCTCAACCACTCCAAGTGTTGAATTCAAGGTTGTGCTCACTAACGGGAAAGAAGTTCTCATCGATAATCCTTCACAGATGCCTGATGAAGCCACGATTCATTATATTGAAGAACCGATCATGAGTTGTGAGATCCTTGTTCCAAGCGAGTATATCGGCAACATCATGCAGCTTGCGCAGGAACGAAGGGGAATCCAGAAAGATTTGGAATATCTCGATGAGGATAGGGTCAGTATTAAATATGAATTCCCGCTTATTGAAATCCTTTTCGATTTTTATGATAAACTGAAATCTGTCAGCCGAGGATATGCTTCCTTTGATTATGAATATAAAGAACACAGGCGTTCTGATGTGGTAAAGGTAGATATTTTAGTTAATGGAGATCGGGTCGATTCGATGTCCTTTATAACCCACGCTGATAAAGCATATTTGTGGGGAAAGAGTATAACAGAAGAGTTATCGAATATAATTCCAAGGCATCTATTTAAGATTGCCATTCAAGCATCGATCGGGAGTAAAATCATCGCACGAAGTACGATCAATGCGCTTCGAAAAAATGTTACAGCAAAATGTTATGGAGGGGATATTACAAGAAAAAGAAAATTACTGGAAAAGCAAAAGAAGGGGAAAAAGAGGATGAAAGAGATCGGTCAGGTCAGCATTCCGCAGGAAGCATTCCTAGCTGTGCTGAAAGCGGATCGTAGCTAATATTTATTCAACTATGAAAGACACAATAAAATAGTTTGTCGAGTGATTTCTATCAACGGTTCAAGCTTTGCTGCAAAGCAATTCTGGCATGTAGAACTTGAATCGCAACGAATAAAAAGAGTGTGATTTGAGAATTATGCTGTAACTTACCTTACTCTACATCAAAATCTTCGACATACCACCAAGCACCATCATCATATCCATCTCCAGTGAATATAAAGGGACCGTAATAATAGGTTGAATCACCAAGCGTTATCTCAACTTCTGCACTGGTCGGATTGAGATAGTCGTAGCCATCAAAGAGATGTGCTTCTATGGTAAAAGTACCATATGTTAATGGTTGCTGTTCGAAAATTTCGGGACCATACCCATCATCATCAGTTACTAGCGAACCATTTGGTATTGCATACAGATCACCATAATAACAATGATTACCCTCAGAATCCCAGACATGAAGATCTACATCTGTATTATCTGTATCCCATGTAACTGAAATCGTAAGAGTCCGGTCATCGTCTGCTTGAAACACGGTTAAATCATCAGATATGCCTGTATTACCAAATGAGTTTGTTGCACGAAGGAAGAAGGTATTTGTCTCATCATAAACATTAATATATTCATGAAAGTTACCAAACTCATCGATCTCTACGGTTTGTTCTGCGCCATTCATGTTGAGTATGGTGTAATTTCCAAGATAATCATTCACGAATCCGGACAAGAAGAACGAATCTCCATTGATGATATCACCATTTTGAGGATTATCAATAAAGAATTCAGGCATTGGATATGTTGGCAATTCCAGATAGACATACATGGATGTATCAGCAGATAGGTAAATATTTTCCCATACCTCGTTATAACCCTTTAAATACATTCCAACGATATAGCTTCCCATGGAAAGGTCATGAAGCGAATAGGGAGATGTATGATCCAATTTGATCCCGTTCAAGTAAAGGTTAGCCCCGCTTGGATTGGTCATTATGTTGATCGAATAGGTGTTGCTGAACTCCTGTTGATTGCCATATACTTTCCAACCTTCTCTGAATTTTTTAAAATAGACAAGATCGGTAAATTCGCCATCAAGCGGAATTGAATACTCAACGCCATCCCATTCAATTGTAAAGGCTACATAAGCTAGTTCTCCATCTATCTGAATGCTTGCGTATGATAGAATTTCAACGGAAGCTCCAAGACGATCATACCAGAGATTTCGTTCCTCGAAATAATCCACACCGTCATTCAGAAAATCATTGCTAAAGTACTCCATAATCCCGTCCACATCAAACATAGTGAATTCATTGAAAATATCAACAAAAACCTGTTTGATCTGCTCCTGCTCCTTATCAAGATCTCCATCCTCAGTATATTCGAACAAACATGAAGTGAGAACAAGGAGTGACAGTAATAGAAAAAAATATTTCCTCATTATAAACCTCATTTGATTTCATTCCAGAAACTCGTTCCTTTTCCGGTATTTGGTATCTGGAATATATCAGCAATTGTAGCACCGATATCGGCAAAAGTTTTTCGAATACCGAGGTCTTTGCTGTGTGTGATTCCTTTTCCATACACAATAATCGGAATATATTCTCTTGAGTGATCTGTGCTTTTTGTTGTCGGATCACAACCATGGTCTGCAGTTAGGATCACGATGTCTTTCTCGCTCAAAGTATCATATAACAGTGGAAGCCAACGATCGAACGTTTCGAGACCTTTGGCAAAATCCCTATCATTATTCCTGTGCCCCCACATTGTATCAAAATCCGGAAGGTTTGCAAAGATAATACCATTTTCAATTGAATTTGAGAATGACAGGATCATGTCCATTGCTTCTTGATTATGGGGTGTGTGTATCGATTTTGTGAGACCATGGAAGTTAAAAAGGTCTTCGATCTTTCCAACTCCGGCGACTGAAAATCCTTCCTTTTTTAGGATATCCAGGATCGTTTCTGAAGGTGGATCAACAGAAAAATCTTTGCGATGTCCCGTTCTTTCGAATGAACCATTTTTCTTTCCAATGAAAGGTCGTGCAATTATCCTACCGACTCTATGCTTACCGACAAGAATTTTATTACGAGCAATCTCACACATTTTATATAATTCATCCAATGGAAGTATATCTTCATGAGCTGCGATTTGGAATATGCTGTCGGCAGAGGTATAGATAATCGGATAGTGGGTTTTCAGATGCTCTTCTCCAAGTTCGTTTATGATCTCTGTACCTGATGCAGCTTTGTTGCCAAGTACACCTTTGCAACCAGTTCTTTCTATAAATGCATCGATAACTTCATCGGGAAACCCATTCGGATATGTAGGAAAGGGATATTCGTTAACGACTCCCATGATCTCCCAATGCCCTGTTGTGCTGTCTTTACCTGCTGAGACTTCAATCGCTTTGCCGAAATTTCCAATGCAATTTTTTTCTGGAGGTACGCCCTCGATGGGTGTAATATTTCCTAAACCTAATTGTTGCAGGTTTGGCAGGTTGATGCCATGTACTTTTTTGGAAAGATTGGATAAGGTATTGCTTCCTTCATCGTGATAGGATGCAGCGTCCGGTAATGCACCAACACCAACTCCATCCAAAACGATCAGGAAGATCCTCATTCCTTTCATAACATATCGTAAAAAATTTCTATTGTTGCTTTACTTCTTAGCTTCCTGATAAACTGCAATAATTCCAATTCACCGGTTATCTTTTCGAGTTGTTTCTTCAGCGAGTCTTTTATGTCATTATATGATGGGATGCGTGGTTCTTCTTTTTCTATCAACTTAACAAAATGAAAACCAAATTCAGTAGCTATCGGACCTGCGATTTGTTCTTTATCGAGCGAGAATATTGCATTTTCAAGTTCTTCGACAAGATCACCACGTCTCACAAAGCCAAGGTCGCCATTCTTCTTGGCACTTGGACATTCCGAGTACATCATAGCAAGTTCGCAAAAATCTTCTTTTTGAAATAATTTCTGACTTACTTCTTCAAGCTTTCTAAATGCATGGGGATCTTTATTACTGATCAGGATATGACAGATCCTGGCTCGTTCTGGATATTGAAGCTGCTCTTTATGGGTATCATAATATTCCTGTATTCGTTCAGGTTCAATATCTGAAGCTTCAAGAAATTCACGCTTGAGAAATTCTTTGATACGAAGTCCATTACCGATATTTTCCAGAAGCTTATCGACCGATATATGGGATTCTGCAAGATCTTTAATAAAATCCTCATGACAAGCATAGTTACTTTGGATTTCCTGAAATTGAAAATGTACTGATCTTTCATCTACATGGATATCACATTTATTGGATTCCTCCATGAGAAGACATGCATCGATGAGATTGTTTATCGCTGTTTCCTTTAACTGCTGATTTGCATTTTTTGCATGCTGTTCCTGCATAAGCTGAAATAATTCAGCTTTGTAATCACTCTCATAAATTTTATAATTATTAACTATAGCAACATGCTTCATCGCAGTCCCAGGCACTTTTTTATTTCTTTTTCTATATCACATATAGTAAGATTGGATGGCGATATTGTCAAATCAATTTGCTGTTTATTAAACCATGTGCATTGTCTTTTTGCATAATTCCTCATATGCTGTTTGATGAGTTCTATAGTCGAGTTCCAGTCCTGCTTCTCTTCAATGAAGTCGATGAATTCTCTATAACCAAGTGAATTTAATCCAGGATCGGGAGGCGCAAATCCCCTATCGAGCAAATCCTTGAACTCTTCAAAGAGTCCATCTGCAATCATCTTATCTACTCGTTTATTGATCTTATCATAAAGAATCTGGCGTTCTTCATTAAGATACACCGTAAAATACTCATACCTTTTTTCGAGAGCGTCCCTGTGCCAGTAAGATGAAATAGGTATTCCGGTTTCACGATACACTTCAAGTGCCCGAATGATGCGGTTGCCGTCATTTTTATCGATCTTTTGTGAAGCTATTGGATCAACTTCAGTGAGTTCTTCATGAAGCTTTTCCGAACCTTTTTCCTCGATTTCATTTTTGAGGTTCGATCGAATCTCAGCAGGAATTTCTGGAATTTTGCATAGTCCATATAAAAGTGACTTGATATAAAACCCGGTACCACCAACAATAAAAGGAATATGCTTTCTTTCGTAAATCAGGGCAATTGCTTCATCGGCTCTTTTGACAAATTCACCTGCTGTAAATTTTTCATCTGGTGTAATAATATTGATGAGATGATGTGGAACAGATCTGAGTTCTTCGGAAGTTGGTTTCGCAGTTCCGATATTCATACATTTATATATTTGTCGTGAATCAGCCGAGATGATCTCAACAGGAAGTTTTTCTGCAAGTTGTAGTGCTAATGATGTTTTCCCCACTCCCGTAGGACCGCAAATGATGATGAGCTTTACTTTCTTCATTGATGCATTAATGTCTGAAATGCCTCATACTCGTAAATACCATCGTGATTCCGTGTTCATTACATGCCTGTATCACTTCTTCATCCCGAACCGAACCACCGGGCTGGATGATGCATGAAATACCTTCCTCTGCAACTGTATCTATTGTATCGCGGAATGGAAAGAATGCATCCGAACCGAGTGCACAATCCTGAACACTCAAACCAAACTTCTTTGCTTTCCAAAGTGCGATCTCTGTGGAATCTATTCTGCTGGGTTGTCCCATGCCAAGTCCGATCGTTCTATCGTCTCTGCAGATCGCAATCGCATTTGATTTCAAATGATTCACTATTTTCCATGCAAATCTTAGTTTTTCCCATTCTGTTTCAGATGGCTTTCGATCTGTGACGACTTGCCATGCTTTTTCATCATCACATGAAATATCCTCTTTTTGAAGAAGTAAACCATTCATACATGATCTGATATTATTATTTCTTTTTAGAGATTGTAATAAGTTCGCATCAAAGGTAATGAGTCTCCGATTTTTCTTCTTTTTCAATCGCTCCAGCACTTCATCTGGGAATTCAGGAGCAATGATTATTTCGGTGAAAATTTTATTTATCTCTAATGCGGCATCTATATCGAGAGGACGATTTGCGATTAAGATCCCGCCAAAGGGTGATTGCGTATCAGTTGCGAATGCTTTTTCATATGCTTCTTTCAGCGTATCCGCAGTACCGATTCCGCATGGGTTGCAATGTTTGAAGATACCGATCGTCGCCTTATCTTCGAACTCCATCATCGTTTTAAGTGCCGCATCGATATCCTGGAGATTATTAAATGATAATTCTTTCCCATGAAGCTGATGAATGAGCGGATCGTCTTCATAAAAACCAGCTATTTGATGAGGATTCTCACCATAGCGAAGTATCTGGTGTAAAGGGAGCGAGATGGAAAGATGTGTTGGAAGTTCTTCATTACATATTTTCGAAAAATAATTTGAAATATAGCTATCATATTCAGCAGTATGCTGGAATGCTTTTTTTGCTAGATTCCTTCGTGTTTCGAGATCAACTTCTCCCTTGTTTTTCAATTCATTAATAATGATATCATAATCATTTTGATCGACAACAATAGTTATACTACCAAAATTCTTTCCAGCAGCACGAACCATTGTGGGACCTCCGATATCTATCTGCTCGATTGCTTCTGCTTCGGTTACATCTGGATTTGAAATGGTTTTCCTGAACGGGTAGAGATTCACAACGACGAGAACAATTGGTTGGATATTGTGTTCCTGCAATGCTTTCAAGTGTTCGGGATTATGCTTATCAGCAAGGATTCCTCCATGGATTGCAGGATGGAGTGTCTTTACACGTCCGTTCATTATTTCTGGGAATCCCGTTACGTCTGATACTTTTATTACAGGGATCCCGTTTTCTTGCAACTCTTTATATGTCCCGCCGGTTGAGATTATTTCAAAATCCAGGTTCACAAGTTTCCGTGCAAAGTCAACAATGCCCGTTTTATCCGATACGCTTATGACTGCTCTTTTTTTCATTAACAAACCTTTTACTTCTTTTGTTTCATATTGATCACATAAAATGTCATGCCCCGTTCAATGTCGTCATCCATAGTAATGTATCTCGTCTCAATTGAATCTTCCTTTAATTTTTTAGCAATATCATCCGCTTGTTTCAGATTATTCTGAAATCCTACCCCTTCGTTTATATCTGGTCTGAAAACCTGCTTTTTCTCTTTTATTGCATCGTAACTGAAATCTAATTCAAAATTCTTAAAATCACGATCGATGTGTGACCAGCTTCCGGATTTGATGTCGAATTCGTACAAAGAAAGAAACATATATCCATGATCGACCACAAACTGAATCGCATCGAGGATATACTGAAACTCAGGTTCTGACAATGAGTAATGAGCATTGAATCGTACCCAGCCGGGTTTCAGACCTTCATATTTGATGATGCCGCTCATACATCGATACATCTTTGCATGCAAGTCATCGACATGAAGCAGTTGATGTCCGTAGGGTCCTGCACAGGAGCAGCCTGCTCGTGTCTGAATGCCGAAAAGATCGTTAAGAAGCTGCGTGACAAATTTAGGATGAAGTCGTCGATCTTTATGCCTGATATTAAATGCAATAATACCAAGTTTCTTCTTCGGATCATCTGGACCATATATCACGATATTTTCATTCTTTCCAAATTTATCAAAAAACTTTCTTGTATAGTACTCTTCGATTGAATCGATAGTATCTGTGCCAACTTTGTCCTTCAGAATCATGACCATAGACGAACGAATTGCCTGAAGAATTCCCGGAGTTCCCGGTTTTTCACGAGTCTCAATATCCTCGATGTAGCATTCTTTATCCTTGGTTACATATCGAACGGTTCCTCCAGCAGCAATGGTTGGGGGGAGGTCGTTCCGGTAAATCCTCTCATTGATGACCAAGATACCGGATGAAGCAGGTCCACCGAGAAATTTATGCGGTGAAAAGAAGATCGCATCAAAGAAGCTGTTTTCATCATGATTCATATCGATTTCGATATAGGGTGCGCATGCTGCAAAATCAAAACAGGCAAGCGCATCATTTTCATGAAGGATTCTGGCGACGTCATACACTGGAGTTCGTATGCCAGTCACATTTGATGCTGCAGAGAATGAACCGATTTTTGTTCTGTCTTTATACTTTGGATCAGAAACCTGTTCTTCGAGGGCATGCAGATTAAGCTCTCCTTTTGCATCGAGAGGTATTTCCACTACTTCGCACAGCGTCTGCCGCCACATGATCTCATTTGAATGATGCTCGTATGGCCCCACAAAAACGATCGGTTTATGTTGTTCAATATATTGAAGAAGTCGTTCATGGCATTGTGCATGGTTCTCTTTTTGATGGTCTATACAGCTATTGAGGAACTCATGTACTTTTTCCCTTGTTGCCGGTGACCAGTAAACACCGAGAATTTGCTGAAGTCGAGTAATGCCGCCTGTTGCACCGGTTCCAGTAAAGATAACCTTTCCATGTTCACCAGCGTGAACCATATTTTTAATTGTTGCTTCTGCTTTATGAAGCAAATCCGACATGGTTTTACCCGTGAGGTCATCTTCCGTATGAGTATTGGCATAGAATTGCAGAATGTATTTCACATAATCTTCGATGAAATCAATTCCGCGACCACTTGCAGTGTAGTCTGCATAGACCAGCGGCTTTGTTCCAAAGGGAGTTTCAAAAGGCACATTTCTACCAATGATGCTTTTTCTCAGCCATTCCAGGTTGTTGATTTGTTTTTCGATATTCATATATGATGTTCCTTTGAAGGTATCTCAGAAGGAGATATTTTTATGTCAATTTTGTTGGATTTTTCACAGTTTCACTTCATAAAATGAAAATCAAAATTTGGAGTTGGAAAAGTAGAATACTATGCAGAATAACGCTGATTGGGCTGATTGCACTGAAAAACAGTTAGAGATGTCGAAATTCCGCTATCCTTCTCCTCGGCAGAAGAAGGTCGATCATGCGTAGCAGGATCGGGCTAAAATTTATTTGCATTATAACAATCTCGTTTCCAAGCTGGGGTTTTGTAGTATGTAGTAGAGATTTTTGTTAGTATTGTATAATTATTGTCTGATTTATTTCTTGCTCCGTCAGTTTTCGTTCAGTTCCATCGAGAAAAGATACATTCACTGACACATTACCGCTTGATGGAAATCCAAAATACTGAACCATGCTGTGCTGGTTCGTGGTGCCTTTTCCACCTTCGATATCGCGGATTTGTTTCATACCATTTTGCACAACCTCGACCCTTGTACCAACAATAGGTGTGTGCCCGTTTTTATCGACGATCTTAACTTTGAGCCAATGTTTTGGTGTCGAATCATTTCTGAACAGATGAATTCCTTCACTACTGCATACCAACAGGTCGATGTCTCCGTCATTATCATAATCCGAAAATGCTGCTCCCCAAGAGTTGAAGGTTCTCACCCCGGCAAGATAGGTTATGTCAGTAAAAGTTCTGTCGGCATTGTTCAGGTAAAGGTAACTCCTCCTGTTTGGATAGATCGATGTAATGAAAAGATCGAGATAGCCGTCGCCGTTCACATCTCCCCACGAGGGATCGCTGTGGCATTCGTCATAGGTAATACCTGCTAATTCACGTATATCATAAAATCGGCTCTTTTTGAGATCGTTCACAAAGAGCTGGGTCATATCAGAAAATTTTATATATCGAGGGTGTGCCAAGTTTGCACAGATCAAATCCATGTCTCCATCATTATCGAAATCGCCCCATTCGCTTCCAATCGTATGCCCATACCAGCCTTCAACGTAGTTACCTTCCAAACCAACTTTATGAGCAACATTGATGAATTGCTCACCATTGATATTTTTCCAGAGAAAATTCTTATCCAATCGATAATTCGAAACAAATATATCGAGGTAACCGTCATTATTATAATCTCCCCAGTTCACCCCCCTACCTGCCTGGTTTTCATTAAATGGTGGAACAATCTGTTGTTCTTCTGTTACATCAGAAAAAGTGCTGTCTGTATTATTAATAAAAAGGAAATCCGGTTCTTTGTCATAGATTCCGCTGTGTTCATAATTAGCAATATAGAGGTCGGGATACAGGTCGCCATTTATGTCGCCCCATCCGGCACCTTCGGTTTGCAAAGTATCACCTATGTCAGAAAGTGATGTAATATCAGCAAATGTTCCATCTCCTTTATTGAGCCAGAGTTTGTCTTCCCTATTCGATGAAGATGAAGTGGCATAAAAATCGAGAAAGCCATCTCGATCGATGTCTGCCCACAAGCCGCCATTTGTATTTCCGTCCGAAATACCTGCTTCTCCGCTGACATCAATAAACGTACCATCTTGATTATTTCTTAAAAGAGTATTGCCATTCAAAAGGATATCGTCATACCCGTCATTATTGTAATCACCCCATGCAATTCGTGTTTTCCTGCAATCAATTAATCCAGCTTCTTCTGTGACATCCACAAAGAGTGGTCCGTCATATTTTGCCCATACGTCAACGAATTTCCGAAAAGCCCTTCCCCCATCAGAAAGTTCTGCGTAGAGTTCATGAAGGAGAGAGTCTGCTTTTGGTGTCCATGTGTTGCGCTCATCTCCCATGATGACAGCATGAAGAACATAATCAAATGCCTGGGCATCTCTTCCGAACTGATGCTCGATCTTTCCCATAAGATAATAGTGCTGTGCAAGAAGATCTTTGGATGGAATTGCTGTTAGTACATCAAATGCTTCATAATATTTTTCCTGTTCAAATAATAACTCAGCAAGCGTCAATCGATATGTCGCCAATTGTTCACCCTTGGATTTGTCGCCAAAGAAATAAAAACTCGTTTCCCATTCAGCGTTATCTAAAGAATCAATAATAGTTCGTAGTATGATCTCTTGCTCATTCAGATTTTCTTTTCTGTCCAGATAGTAACGTGAAGCAGTATTGACCATCCGGGCATCGTTCTGAAATTTATTCTCAATGATTGTTAACACAGAATCAAGTTTCTCCTCATTCTTCAGGTTGTCATAAGAATAAAGAAGATACCGCCAGGCAAGCGGAGACCAAATATTATTCGGAAAAGTAACCAAAAATTCCTCTAAACCAAGTGCTCTAGTAGAATCATCTCTCATCACTGCATAATTAAAGACCTGCTCCTGTGCATGCTCATTTACTACTATGCAGTATGGATATTCTGCAATTATCCTTTCAAGCAAAGCCGATGAAGTTGTATCATCCAGTGCAGATAAATACATATATTCAACCTGCAATGCCACACTATCGGATACGTGCATTTCATCAAATTTTGAAAGATACTTCTGCTGATCTCGTATGATTTCGTCTTGGGGCGTTTGGGCAACACGATATAAAAAGAAGAGTTTCTCATACCCATCCATGTGAGAAGGATTGTTCTTGATATATTTTTCCAAGACTTTTTTTGCCTGGTTAAATTGATGCTCTTGGATGAGTTCATCAACTTGTTTGAGACCATTCCAGTCTTTTTTGTTGGTATTTTTATAAGGAATAGCTCCTGAACAAGCAATCAAGAGTGATATCGATATAAGAATTATAGTTTGTTTCATAGAAATTAAAACTCTGCATCAAGTGAGAAATAAAATGATGGTGCTGATTCAAAACCCTTTGTACTTTTCCATGCCCAGTCGAACTTCAGGATAAAGTACCCAAGATTCATCCTGGTGCCGATTCCATATCCAACTCTAACTGGATGGTCATGACTATTCTTGAAATCATCCATTGTATCCCAGACTTTTCCGACATCTGCAAAGATCGCTCCTCGTATACTTCTAATCCATAGTGGTAATGGAAATCCGAGTTTCAGTTCTTCTATAAACGGATATCTGAACTCTACACTTCCAATCGCAATATTGTGTCCTAAAAACTCCTTATCGAGATAACCGCGTAGATTGTAGTACCCGCCCATGATAAAATCCTGCTTATCGAGTCCCGTACTGAAACCCACATTGAACATACCTGCCAATTGATATTTCCTGTTCAAGGCAATATATTTCCGAAAGTCGCCGTAAATATTCAGATAGTCATTCTTCGATCCAAAACATTTCTGGATCGCTGCTTGATAGCGCGAACCTTTGATCGGTCCGGTTATCCCCCACAGGGCAGTATCATGAGTATAGATAAGTGTCGGTGCATACACCCATGCATCCCGCGTATATTGATTGAGAATTTGCCAGTCCTCTCCATTCCACCAGTACCACTCGATTTTATTATAGAACATGCTATTGTACAAGTCTACCCGATTGAACTTGTCGAGTGGATAACTGACAAGCGCATTGATTCCGGTACTTCGGTCCTTTTTCATACCATCATAAACGTAACCGGTCGAGGGATCATACCAGTAATTCAAATAATAATAGTCATCGATAAGATTGAATAGTCCAGCCCCGTAATCAATTCGTTTCTTTATATAATAATAATTGAGAATAACATTGCTCTCAGAAAGGTTCTTATTCACATCAGTGAAAATATCTATTTGATGGTTGCCAAGAATATCGCTGAGTGAGATATAGACCTGTGCTGTAACACCATAGCCTGTTGTATATGCAAGACCACCAAAAAGGAAATCCGGTGTGAACTTGATTTTATATTCCTCCACTTCAGGCTCAACATCTTCGCGATATTCCGGTTTGGCTTCCAGGGTATCTTTTTCAAAGAAAAATCCTCTTTCAAAACGAGATTTTTCTGTAATCACAGTCTCTTTTTGACGATAAAATCGTCTAAACTCATCAAGGTGGAAAACCTTTTCAAAAGAATTATTATCTGGAGTTGTAGGGCTTTGATATTCAATGTATGTAAGACTGTCGAGTGGATTGCTATACAAGTACAAATCCCATCCCATGTTATAGAAACTCGAAAACACCATTTCGGAATTATCTTCACTGACACAAGGGGAGAATGTTCCGCTGAATATATTCGTAAGCTGGGCTATTGCCTGTTCTTCGAAGTCATATACGAAAATATTGGATACCTCATTCCGGTATGCACTAAATACAATATTTTTCTGATCCTTTGTCCAAGATGGATATTGATGATCGTAGGATGCATCTGTCAGAGCAGTTATCGAATCATCAGCTATATCATACATAAATACGTTGTAATACAAATTTGAAAAAATGAGGTGTTCATCCTCCTGCTGGAAGGGCTCAGTTATGAATCTCTGAGATGAAAATACGATCTTTTTTCCATCTGATGACCAGCGAGGATATCGATCATCAAAATAGTCATCAGTTATTCGGGACAATGACTTTGTTTTTAAATTATATACATACAAATCATTTTGCGCATCCTGCAAACCAACCAGGATAATTTTATTTCCATCCGGAGATACATCGATCTCGAAAATACTTTTAAAATCCAGTGTGATCCTCTGCAATTCTTTGCCGTCACTAACTCTTGCTATGACAATATCATCACCGTCTGAGGTCTTTGCTACAAAGGAAAAACGCTCGCCATCAGGAAAATATGAGAGAGAAGTCTTAAGATAGTGAAATCCCTCATAATCATCATTATAGCCGCTTGTAATGATCTTCTTGGGTTTGTATAATCCAAGCGTTGATCGTTTATAAATACCAAGTGTATAATTTTTATTTGAATAATAGAGTATCTGGGTTCCATCTGGAGAAAACACAGGATCCCAATTTGCATTAGATTCGTGAGGATCATGTTTTGTGAGTTGCTGATATTTAATATCCGGAAGAACATTTTCATCAATGATCGTGCTATATTTTTTTTGTAGATAATAGCGCCACTGCTCCTCAAGACTTTTTATCCCGAACCCAAATGTGCGTTTCGCACCTTCATCGATACTTTTATATAACCTGAAATTATAGAGGAGTTCAATGATGCTGTTGGAGCCAAACTTTTCTTCAAGGAATATTAGGAAGGATTCGCCTTCACGATAGGCATAGTAACCTGAAACATATTCGAGGGGAACCAGTTTATCATTTATAATAAGATCTCGGATATACATCTCATTACTGGCTGATCCATGTTCTGATGACCATTCCGGTAATCCTTCCGAAAACCAGAATGGTAATGAATAGAACAGACCGCTCGCAACATTCGCAAAGCTCCCACCCTGCATGCTGAAATACATAAATACATGGCAGAGCTCGTGTACGACTGTTGTTTCAAATATTTTATAGTCACCGTCAAACGGTACGACGACACGGTTTTTGATAAACTCAGTAAAACCCCCAACTCCTTCTTCGATAATCTGATAGAGTATATTTGTTTCTTCAAATTCATTGTGGGAATTATAGATCAGTACGGGAATTTTGTGTGGCAGCGAGTATTCAAACAGGTCCTGAAATCTATAATATGCATTTTCAACGATCACTGTTGTTATCTGACCAACAATGTCGAGTCCCTCTTCATAATAAATATCAAAATGGGTTGTCTTCATGACAGACCATTTCAAGTTTGGAAGATTCGTCTTATTCTTTCCAAAAAAAGCAGCATTCAATGACGAAGTTAATACTATCAGCAAAGTTAGCAGGACAATATATTTTTTCATTAAAAAATTCCTTTTAAAATAACCTAAAATAGTGCTTCGGATTTTCTTTAATATCTGTTACTAATGAATCAAAATGAGCTATCGTCGAATTGATCTTATTATAGAGTGAATCATTTGCTGTAAGTCGTCCAATATCTGTGTCTTCTCTTTCCAGCTTATCAAGCAGAGTTTGCATCTGACTAAGCATACGTTCGATTTGAGGAACTTTGTCATCTGCAAAGGTGAGTATCCTTTCGACTTTTTCATCATTAGAAGAAATAAGTGAATCAAGGTTTGAGATAATGTTGTTGATATGTTCGAAATCTATCGTGAAATCTTCATTATTAATAAAAATCTTGTTCATATTTACCAGGAGTACATCCAAATTTTTTATCACATCCTGGATTGTTTTAGTTTGTGAATCGTCTCCGATAAAATCTTCCAGTTTTTGTGAGAGTTTATTAATGTTCTGAATGGTCACGCCAATTTCTGATATCGTTTCATTAAACCCAACACTATATTGACCTTGTAAAATGCCCGAGACATCCAATTTGTTATGCGAGTTACCGGGATCGATCGATATCTCTCTTTCACCCATCATTCCTCTTTCAGATATAACAATCCTGGCATCTTCTTTCATGGATATTTTCTTATTAATATGAAGCTTTACTACAACTCCATCCTGTTGAAGATCTATATCAGCAACCTTACCTGCACGAACGCCATGGATAAAGACTGAATTTCCAACATCCAGTCCCCCGATCTGTGGGAACTGTACGGTTATCTCCGTAATTTCAGATCTCTCCTGAGTTCCAGAGATTATTACTTTTCCAACAATCACGATCAAAACCGCAATAATAATAATAAAACCGACGATAAATTCACTTTTTTTCGTTTTCATACTATTTTCTCATCTTGAAATAAATTTTTTTATATATGTATTTTCTACATTCCCGAGTTCTTCGACCGAGCCCTGGAAAATGATCCTGCCTTCTTTCATCAAAGCCACCTTGTCAGCAATCCTAAAAACAATACTGATGTCATGAGACACGATAAGCGATGTTGTATGATATACTTTTTTGAAGGTGGAGAACAGTTCGATGATATTATTTGCTATGATGGGATCAAGTCCGGTTGTAGGTTCGTCGTAAAGTATGTATTCAGGATTGATGACCATAGCCCGTGCAAGACTCACTCTTTTCTGCATACCAAAGCTCAGATCTGCCGGCATCTTCTGTTCCTCACCAGACATACCCACCATTTCCAATTTTTCTTTCACCTGATTGACGATTTCGTTTTCTGGAAGACCATTCTGTTCACGAAGTGGAAGCGCAACATTATCATAAACACTCAGCCAATCAAAGAGAGCAGAGTTCTGGAAAACCATTGTCATCTTTCGTCTAATGTCATTCCAACCTTTCCATGAAAGGGTATCGATTCGCTCTCCGTCACAAAAAATTTCACCTTCATCCGGTGTATAGAATCCAATAATGTGTTTGAGTAATACTGTTTTCCCGCAGCCGCTTTCGCCGATCACGACTGTGGTTTTATTCTTATCAATAATTAGGTCTATACCCTTAAGGATAGGGACGCCATCGAGTTCTTTTTTAAGATTCCTGATCTCAATCATGATATGCTTCGACGATCAATCCCTCGTTATCGGGCGACATACTTTTTGCAATGACGGTTTTCAACATTCCGTTTGAAAAACCTTTATCATCTTCTAAAAAAATACGAAGATAGTGATCTGAAACCGAGGACCAATACTTCTGTTCCCTGGTTTCAAGTACAGCTCTCATTGGAACCTTCTTTTCAATGATATATTTTGAATAATCACTTTTCTTACATTGCCCCAATTTTTGCAAGCTTTGCATTCTTTTTTTGCTGACACTCCCGTCAACGTGTCGTTTCATCTTATACGCTTTTGTAAACTCTCGAGGAGAATATCGAAACACATGAAGATATGCTATCGGCAATTTTTCGATAAAATCATAAGTGGCATTAAAATCATCCTCCGATTCTCCGGGGAAGCCAACAATGACATCACATCCGATTGCTGCATCAGGAATTGCTTCTTTTACATTATGGATTATCTTATCAAACTCATCTCTTGTATAAGTTCTGTTCATATTAGTAAGTACTTTGTCAGAACCGTTTTGAAGTGGAATATGAAAATGAGGACATATCTTTTTCTGTGATGCAAGGAAACCAATCAAGTCGTCATTAAAGAACATTGGTTCGATCGAACTCAAGCGTATTTGAGAAATATCAGTCCTGACCATTGCTTTCAAGAGTTCGAGCAGAGACACA
The DNA here is from genome assembly GCA_016932035.1 of Candidatus Cloacimonadota bacterium. NCBI lineage: Bacteria > Pseudomonadati > Candidatus Cloacimonadota > Candidatus Cloacimonadota bacterium. The sequence continues at coordinate 54,185 of JAFGDR010000001.1, read as the reverse complement.
TTTTCCTTATCCACGCCATACAGTCCCAGATTTATTCCTGTAAGAATGATCTCTTTTGTCCCCTTTTCAGCGAGAGTATTAACCTGATTTATGATTGATTCGAGAGAACGGCTTTTCGGTTTGCCGCGAACATACGGTAGAATGCAGTATGCGCAGAAAAAATTGCATCCATCCTGAACCTTTACCGGTACGCGAGTATGCAAATGATAGGAGTCTGTTGACAGATCGAGGAACTCTGGATTTGTATTGTTTGTAGTCTGAGTTATATTTTGAAGAACAAGATGTTTTTGGTCATTGAGAACAAGTAATACGTTTTCCGGTAAAGATTCAAAATATGAACTTCCCTTATTGACATAACAACCCATTACAATAACTTTTCCGTCCGGGGAGATACTCTTGAGCGCTTTTCTGATGGCATAACGTGTTTTATATTCTGCTCGATTCGTAACACAGCAGGTGTTTATGATCGCAATGTCCGGCTGGTCATTGAAGTTACACAAAGTATAACCCTCTTTAATAAACTGGTTAAGAATAGCTTCTGACTCGAACTGGTTCGTTTTGCACCCGAGGGTCACGGTGGCAAGCTTCTTCACGATGTGCTGATCTATTTGTGGTTAGCGAGAAAATCTGCAGCTAATCTCTCGATCACTTCCGGGTAGAGCTCGTGCTCGATCTTGAGTACTTCATGCGCAATCTCATCTGGTGTTTTGCAATGTTCGATAGGTATTCTCCGCTGATCTATGATCTCTCCCTCATCATACCGTTCATTGACATAATGAACCGATGCTCCGGAATATTTTTCGTTCGCAGCGAAAACTGCTTCGTGCACCTTCATCCCATACATTCCTTTACCGCCGTAATTAGGAAGCAATGCCGGATGTATATTGATAATATCTCCAGAAAAATTTGTCAGAAAATTTTCCGATAGTTTTCGCATAAATCCTGCAAGTACGATAAGATGAATATCTTCATTATTTATGTGAATCAGCAACTCATTCTCAAATGATGCATTCTCATCAAGCAGAATATATGGAATTCCAAACATGTCTGCACGGTGAACTATCGGTGCATCAGAACGAGTGATTACAAGAAATTTTACTTTAATCGGTACTTGAGATTTCCGGATATATTTTATGATGGATTCGAAATTTGAACCCCTACTTTTACCAGACGTGAGAAATGCAATGTTGAAAGTTGCTGACATGATGATTTATAGAGATTTCTTCAACATATCGATAAAATTGATCTCGTTCGGATTGACTCTGTTCAAGATTGCAAGATAATAACTGATCATATCACAGAGAAGTATGGTGGAGAACATCTTACCCATCATGGTCTTCCCATCGGTAAATATTTCAAGATATTCGACCTCTTCGTGGGCAGGATTATCCTCTTTTTTCTCTTCTTCGGACAATCGTAAAATATCTTTGAATACCTGCATACGTTTAAGATATTCCTTTTTCTCCTCGAAATCACTAATGAAAATGGGTACGAGCGGAAGATTATAATCACTCTCCCAGCCCTCGATTTCATTATGATTCATTTCTGAGAAAGTGTTACAAAATGCATGGCATTTCGCATTTTCATTGATCTGGCATTTGAACCTGTATGCAAGAGGAAAAAGTTTTGGATTGCTACTATAAATGACCGGTATCTTTTTATATATTTTTTGGGCTAATCCCTTCGCCAGATTTTTTGATTCTTCCACATCTCTATTGATGAGCTTTAGTTTGGTCGTTATGTTCAGATGTGTCAGTTTTGCATTGATTGTTTGATCTTCAATCAATCCTAATTCCTCAAGGATCTTCACGATCGAGAAAAACAGGTAACCGATTGCTGCACGGGGCTGGTATCCGACTGGGATCATTTTAATAAGATATCCTTCCTCAGAACCATAATGCTTGAGGATACCGCCTGATGTTATCATGGCGATCTGAGCTCCGGCTTCTTTGAGTGTTTCAAAACACGAAACAGTTTCGGATGTATTTCCTGAATAGCTGCAAACGATCCCCAATGTTGATTCGTCGAGAAACGCCGGAATGTTATAATCTTTGAACACCCGTATCACGAGCTTATCGCCAAAAAGTGTTTTCGCGATATCACCTGCAATTGCAGAACCGCCCATCCCGCAAATATAGATTTTAGAGATGTTCTTGTAGAACCTTGCAATATCACTCTTCTCCTGGTCAAAATAACATTCTTCGATCTGCTGTGGAAGAGAAATGATCTGTTCATACATCTGCTCAGGATCAAATCGATTGAAATTACCAGTATAATCTAAACTTATTGATGAAGACATTACTCTCCTTTCTTCATAAAATATATGAAATATAATTATTTTTTTACAAGCTGTTTATAAGCGTGTTGTAATGTTTCTTGTGATAAATTCTGATGTTTCTTATAAAATGTTTCAAGTTCCGCGATTGAGTATCGGGCAAGTATCTTCTTCACCTGAAGGATGCCGGCGATATTTACACTGAATGACCTTAGTCCTAAACCAATCAACAAGGGTACTGCCATAGGATCACTTGCCATCTCTCCGCACAATTTAACGTCGATATTATGCTTCTTCCCTGCATCGATGGTCATTTTTATGAGCTCAATAACAGCAGGATCAAAATAGGTAAACTCATCGGAAAGAGCTTCGTTATTCCTGTCTGCAGCAAGAACATATTGCGTTAGGTCATTGGTACCGATACTGAAAAAATCTACATGTTGAGCAAATCGGTCAGCTAAGATTGCAGAAGAGGGAATTTCGATCATAATACCGACTTCAATATTTTCATCAAAAGGAACTTTTTTCTTTTTCAGTTTAACTTTTTCCTGTTCTATCAGCTCCTTAACCTCAACCACCTCTTTCATCAACGAGATCATCGGTAGCATGATCTTAAGATTACCAAAAGCAGAAGCCATGAGAATGCCCTGAATTTGTTGTCTGAAAATTTCTTTGTATTTTAAAAGAAATCGTATCCCTCTGCACCCAAGGTTTGGATTAAGTTCTTTTTTAAGTCCGAACTCCCGTTGCAGTTTATCTCCACCAACGTCAAAAGTACGAACATAAATCGGTTTGTCTTTCGGTAAATTTTGAATTACCTGTTTATATACGGCAAATTGCTTTTCAGCAGAGGGAAATGAATTTTCCATGAAATACAGAAATTCCGTTCTGAAAAGTCCCACACCATCAATAAATTGTATTTCCGGAATTTCACACTCCTCAGGAAATTCGATGTTCCCCATGAGTTCAACGCTTACTCCATCCTTGGTTGCTGTCTCTTTTTTAAGTAGTGCGATTTTCTTTTTAAATTCTTCTTTTGCCTTCTTTTCGAATGCTTTATATTCAATAAGACTTTCATCGTCAGGCTCAAGAATTACTTTACCTTCTTTGCCATAAACAATAACAAAATCACCTTCTTTGAACTCATTGAGTGCGTTTTCAATATTAAAGATCACAGGGATACCAATTGATTTTGCTATGATAGCAGAATGCGAATGAGGAGAACCTTTTTCAACAATAACTGCAAGCGGATGAGATTCTTTGATACTCAGCACCATAGATGGGATTATCTCTGAAAGAACGACAACACGCTTCGGTTTCACATAATCATGAATATGGAAATTCTGGTGATGCATGTTGCGGATAAGGCGTAATTTTATATCTTCAAAATCTTCCTGCCTCTGGCTCAGTATTTGATCTTCGATATCAGATAGATGGTCGATCATTTTGTTGAAATAATCCTGAACAGCTCTATCAGCTGGTTTGAGCTCGTTTTTTATGATCTCAGCAATATCCTCAATCAGGACAGCGTCTTTTAGAATTTCCTGGTGGGATTGCAATATCTCTCTTTCCTCTATCGCTCTAGTTTCAAGATAGGTAAGCAAGAGGTCGATCTCATTGATTGAGAGTTGAACTGCCTTTTGAAAACTCCTGATTTGTCCCTTTACTTCTGATGCTTTGATGTGCCCTTTCGAAACCGTGAAGAGATCACCTTCAACAAGGGTGATCTTTCCTGCAATGACACCCGGAGCAATAGGATATCCTCTATATTCTTTCATCATTCTTCTCCAAATTTTTCCTCAAAGAGTTCAACGATCTCTTCCATCATTTCCTGTTCATCAACTCCATCAAAGACAAGTTCAAGAGCCGTATCCTTTCCTGCACCAAGCATCATGATACCCATGACGCTCTTTCCATTTATCTCCATATCATCCTTTCTGATAATGAAACTGGCTTTATATTTGGAAGCAGTTTTAGAAATAAGCGAGGCAGGACGAACGTGTATGCCAAGTTTATTGGTCAGTATAACAATTTTTATGATCATTTATTCTTTATCAGTCTCCAGGTAGGTTCGAATGCGATTTTTTCTTTCTATCTCTTTCTGAACTCGTTCATTAAATACTTCAGCAGCGTTGTGTCCATACACCTTGAGCATGTGGTTCATTGCAATGACTTCGACAATAGCAGCAATACTCTTTCCTGGTGAAACCGGTAAGTATATGATGGGGACCTCAATATCGAGAATGCGATTATAACGCTCTTTTAGCCCGATCCTTTCATAGTCCATATTATGACGCCATGGGATTAGCTCAACTTGTGTCTCAATGCGCTTCTGCATCCTGATAGCTCTAATGCCGAACATTGTTTCGATATCAAGAAGTCCAATGCCACGGATTTCCATAAAATGCCCAAGCTGCATGTTCGCTTCACCCATAATAATATTCATTTTCTTCTTGATATGCACAACATCATCAGAGATTAACCGATGTCCACGCGATACAAGTTCGAGAGCACATTCGCTTTTCCCGATTCCGCTTTGACCGGTAACGAGAATCCCGACACCAAACACATCAACAAGCGTTCCATGAATAGATTTTGACGGTGCGAACCAATCCTGCAGGAAATTTGTAAGAGCATGATACAGATTGATCGTTGTCATACGGGATTGGATAACAGGTATATTATGTTCGTCAGCAAGAAAGACAAGTTCTTTTGTTGGAAAAAGCCCTTTTGATACCACGAAGCAGGGAATTTCAAATTGTGAAAAAAGCTCTTTGATCTTATCATATCTCACCGATGGTTCAAGTGATTTCAAATACTGTACTTCCGTTTCGCCGAGAACCTGGATCCTATCATACGCATAAGTATCTGTAAAACCTGCGAAAGCAAGGCCTGGGCGTGACAATTCGGGTGTTGTAATTTCTTTGGTCAGCCCCTTCTTTTTTGAAATGAGCGTTAGTGTCAGATCTTTCTGCTTGATCTCGAAGAGCTTTCCAACTGTTAATGCATTCATCATTGCCTCATTTATTGAATTTCTATGACTTCATATCCGTCATCAAATTTTTTAAGAATCGAGTATTTCTCGGTGCTGATATCCTTGAAAAGGAAGAAGCCATTATCTCTTTTATTGAACTCGTCAATTGCTCTATCGAGGTCAAGTTCTACAGGTTTAATTGTTTTTTTGATAACATTGAGAGCTGCGATCTCGGCTTTTTCAAGTTCCTTCAGTGCAACCTTATCATTCGAATGATGCCGCTTCATCTTCCCAACCTGTTTTTTTATCTGCCGTTCAACCTTCTTGATTACACTGTCGATGGCAGTATACATATCCTGTTCGCGAGCTTTTGCAACTAAATTCAGCTTTTTAACACTGAGATTTATTTCAGCAATATTCCTATTTTTCTCGACCCTGAGTATCATCTCAGCTACGATGATATGGTCGAAATACTTTTTAAGTCCTCTCATTGCGCTTTCCGCATAATCCTTGATAGGATCGGTTAACTCGAAATGACGTGCTGTAATTGTGATCTGCATAGTTACGTACCTCGCTTTATTTATTTTGTAGAATGGTTGATAAATCTGTGGAATAGTAGGAACTTCTTACCAGAGGAGCAGACTCAATGTAGAGAAATCCCATATCCATTCCATCTTTTCTATACTCATCAAAAACGTGCGGATGAATATATTCCTGAACTGGATAATTTTTGGTTGTTGCCTGTAAATACTGACCAATAGTCATCATATCTACACCTGCGTTGCGAGCATCTTCCATTACCTGTATCACTTCCGGTTTTGACTCTCCAAGCCCGACCATGATGCCTGTTTTTGTTCTAATGGCAGGATGTGTTTGTTTCACTCTTTTCAGAAGGGACAAAGATCGATCATAATCTGCTTGAGGTCTAATAGTTGGATACAGACGATGTATTGTTTCAATATTATGATTGAATATTGTTGGTTCTTCATCTGCCACAATATCAATAGCTTTTTTATCACCCTTGAAATCAGGAGTAAGCACTTCTATATAGACTTCATTACCAAGTAGATCTCTGACCTCTTGGATCGTTTTTCGAAAATGATCAGCTCCACCATCAGCGAGATCATCCCGTGTAACCGAAGTGATGATCACATGTTTCAAGCCGAGTTCTTTTGACATTTCTGCAATTCTTCTTGGCTCATCAGGATCGAGTGGTTCTGCATGTACCGTTGTCGGGATTGCACAAAACCTGCAATTCCTCGTGCATTCATTTCCCATAATAAGAAAAACTGCCGAACCTCTTTCGAAGCACTCTCCTCTGTTTGGACATCGAGCGCTTTCGCACACTGTATGAAGTTTATACTCTGAAAGCATTTTCGTAAGATGTGCCGTGTTTGATGCCCCAAGCATTTCAGCTCTTAACCAGGATGGTTTTCGTTGAATTCTATTCATGTATTTTTATTATAGAGATTTATGTGAAAATGTAAATGGAAAATTTAATCAAAATCATATTTTAAAAATCTTTCACCTAAATAAATTTTCCGTGCTTGCGGATCATTGACCAATTCCCGGGATGTACCCGAAAGAAGGACTTTACCTTCATAGATAATATATGCTCTATCCGTGATTTGTAAAGTATCAAGCACATTGTGATCTGTTATCAGAATACCAATATTTTTCTTCTGTAATTTTTTGATGATATCTTGAATATCTGAAACTGCAAGTGGATCAACACCAGAGAAAGGTTCATCAAGAAAAAGGAACTTTGGTTTTGTGATGAGCGAACGGGTAATTTCGAGTTTTCTACGTTCCCCTCCAGACAGCGAATATGCTTTTTGATTCGATAATTTCGTAAGATCAAGTTCATCTAGAGCTTCTTGCAGAATGGCTTTTCGTTCCATCCGCGTATAATTCTGGGTTTCGAGGATTGCCATCACATTCTGTTTTACGGTGAGTTTGCTGAAAACAGACGGTTCCTGAGAAAGGTAGCTGATGCCCATTCGTGCCCGTTTATACATCGGCATCTTCGTGATATCCACATCATCGATGAAAACATGACCGCCATTTGCTTTTATGAGTCCGATCATCATATGAAAAGTTGTTGTCTTACCTGCGCCGTTTGGACCGAGCAACCCAACGATTTCCCCTTGTTTGACCTCTATCGAAACCTGCTTTACGACTTTTTTCTTTCCGTAGATCTTCACGAGATCCTGCGTGCGTAGTATGCTTTCCTTTTGTATCATATGCTTATTTCAAGATTTGATCCGAGCTTGAAAATGTATAAGTTCCCTTTATATCATCTTCAGCAATGATCGTTTGTATGTTTTCTCTTTCATCGAAGAAAACCTGTAGTTGTAAGGTTGCGAGTTTGTTTTCCAGAATATCATTATCTTTTCGTTCTTCAAAAAAACTTTTTGAAACCTTCTGAGCAAGCAAATATCTCAGCCTATCATTGGTAATATCCATTCTTACTTTTTCAGCGTAAAGGTAGTTTTCCTTACCAACACTTTTTTCTTCCTTAAAATGTATGACAGCATTTTTTATAAGATGAAGTTGACTGATCTTCTTATCGTGAAAAAAAACCTGGAACTCATCTGCTTCAGCTGTTGAAAGGTCACTGGAAAAATAGGGATTGCCAAGCATGACTGCTTTCTCTTCATCATTAAAATAAATGAGAAAATTCGAAGTCGCCAGGGTTTCTTCTGTTTCCACTTTGACATCATACGTTGCAGTAAATTTCTTCTCTTCAGCGAAAAGTTCCATCTGCCTGCTGTATATCTTCAATTCGTTATCCTGTTTAAAAGTGAGGACTGGATTGTCCATTGCAAGCCCATAATCTGTTTCCAGATTATATCTGAACTTCCCGCATGTACAGGTCACATCTTCAATAAAATCTGTTGCAATAATATTGTTCAAGGCATGAACTTTCTGTTCATCTTTTTGATATTCGATGAACTCAGCAGTTACTTTTTTAAGGAGTGTATCCTTCGAACTTTCTAAGAAATATGCATCTTCCTCGAGTTTTAATATAGTACCTACATGAGAATAGGTGGCTTTTTGTGCTCCAGCTTCAAGCGTATCATCGACAGCTCGGACATTTCCGAAAAGTTTTACCAGCCGATCTCTCTGGAAGATTTGGGCATTATCTGCAAAAAACTCGATCTCGTCATATATCAGATCGACATCTCCTTTGAGGGTTGTGATCGTGTCATTCTCGACAATATCCAGTTTTACAATATTAGCATTTTTGAGAATATAATGATGACTGTTTTCTGCTGCAGATAATTCAATCGAAACAGCGAACATACAAACAAGGAGAAGACTACCAAAGAACTTTTGATTCATCAACTTCTCCTTCTGCGCTTGCAGTATGTAGGGTAACGTGTTCAAAACGTGCATCACTGGTAAAGCTTGAACCGCGTATCACATTGCCTTGCTGTATGACTTTTACAGAATCATCGGAAAATATCTTATCATTCCTTCGCTCCCAGGTAAGTGATTCGCCAAAAATATCACCTTCCTGCGAGTAAATTTCAATATTACCTTCTGCATAAACCTCTTCAATATCATCATTCACAACTGCACTATCTGCAAAAATGGTTGCAGCTAAAGTGCCATCTTTATTCATAAGTTTAAGCTCAATATCACTGAAATAGATTACGTTATCCTTTGGAAATTTTTTCAGTCTAACAGCTTGTAATTCCCAAAGTGTAATATCTTTTGACGAACTATAAATCACGATAGAATCTGTAATTTCAACACTTTGCTTGCCCATATCCTTGAATGTTACAGGTCCTTTACTATCAGAACATGCTGAAAGTATTATGATAACAATAATCAAACCAAATAATTTATTCATTCTTCTGTAAATAGGAAACAAACGATTTAACTGCGTTGTCAAAGAGATCCTCTCTTTTCAATACCCATTCGATAGCCTCGCGCACAGCACCATTACCACCATGATTTTCCGTAACATAATCACACACTTCTTTTATTTCTTGAGATGCTGCAGGTACTGTAATTGCACAACCAACTTTTTTGAGTAGTGCCATATCATTCCAATCATCTCCCATAAAAATAACTTCATCAAAAGAAGCATTGCACTCTTGCATGATTTTCTCAACAGTTCTGAGTTTATGACGAATTCCAAGATACACATGTTCGATTTTTAAGATCTTCATTCGTGCTTCGATCGTGTTAGTTTTTTTGCCGCTTACAACTGCAGGAATTATCTCAGTTTGTTGTAAAAGGCGAATACCGAGTCCATCACGGACATTGAATTTTCGCGCAACTTGCCCATTATCCAAATAATACAATCCCCCATCAGTAAATACACCGTCAATGTCAAAAATAAATAATTTATATCTCATGTAGCTCCAATGTAAATTTATAAACTTGAGAAAAAAAATGCAACTTTTTTATTATAGGTTGGTGAAAAAAATATGGTTTAAATCAAATCTAACAATTTTCTTATTCTAATCAATACCCTTTCTAGTTCATGTAATGGGAGCATTGAACGTGCATCGCTCTTTGCTCTTGATGGTTCAGGATGTGTTTCTATGAACAATCCCGACACATGCCCTGTTGCAACAGCTGCTGAAGCCATGCTCAAAACAAATTCAGGAGTTCCACCTGAAGTCGTATCCACAGAAGGCTTTTGAAGACTGTGCGTAACATCATAAATCACAGGAATTCCCCACGAATCAAGAAGTTTGAAATTCCTGAAATCAACAACAAGGTCGTTGTAGCCAAAGAAGGTACCTCGCTCTGTAATATATACCTTTGATGCACCTGCCTGTGCTGCTTTTTCATAGGCAAATTGAGCGCTTTTTGCAGACATGAATTGTGCCTTTTTTATATTGATTGACCTTCCACTTTTCGCTGCAGCTTCGATAAGCTCTGTCTGCCTGGAAAGAAATGCAGGGATCTGGAGAATATCAGCAACTTGGGATGTCGGTTCAACTTCATAAGTTTCATGCACATCGGTGAGAATAGGAACAGAAAATCTATCTTTGATGTCAGCCAGAATTTGTAGTCCCTTTTCAATCCCTATTCCACGAAAAGAATCACTTACTGTTCTATTTGCTTTTTTGTATGATGCCTTAAAAATATAATGAAAACCATACTTTTCACATAACGATTTGCATGTCTCTGCTATACATTCGCAATCTTTGAGAGTCTCAATAGCGCAAGGACCGGCAATAATTAAAAAATTCAGTTGTTTATTTTTATCTTTCATAATTAGGATGTCTTTTGTTTTGCATGATATGTCAATGCAGCTTTTACAAAATTATGAAATATCGGATGGGAATGCTCGAGTCTCGACTTGAACTCAGGATGGAACTGCACTCCTATAAAGAACGGATGGTCAGGGATTTCAACGATCTCAACGAGTTTATTGTCTGGGGATATCCCGGAAATAACCATTCCCTTTTTCTCAAACTCTTCTCTATATTCATTATTGAATTCGTATCGATGTCTGTGTCGTTCAGAAATTTTTTCATTATCATAAATCGAATGAGCAAGCGAATCCTTTTTCAGAACACAGGGATATGCACCGAGACGCATTGTACCACCCATATCTTCGATTTCTTTCTGTTCAGGCATAAGATCAATGACCGGGTGGGTCGTTTCAGGATCAAATTCTGCGCTGTTAGCATCATCATATTCTAATTCGGTTCTTGCAAATTCGATGACTGCACACTGCATACCCAGACAAATACCAAAGAATGGAATTTCATGTTTCCGGGCATAGTTGACAATCTCGATCTTACCTTCGATACCGCGCACACCAAAACCGCCGGGAATTAGTATACCATCAACATCTTTAAGGATTTCTTGAAGATCTTCATCAGTTACGATTGTATCCTTAGGGAAAAGTCTATCAGTATCAATGCTTTTTATCACTACCCGTGTTGAGAAGTCGACTCCTGCATGTATCAGACTTTCTGTAATACTTTTATATGCATCCTGATGCCTGACATATTTTCCGCAAAGAGCGATCGTTATAGTTCTGCTGGGATTGGTAAATTTTGAAATATATCCCTTAAGTTTATCAAAATTAACATCACTTGTGGGTATATCGAAATAATCACAGATGATATTGTGCACTCCCTGTTCATAATACAGAATTGGAATATCATATATGCAGGAAGTATCACGTCCTTCGATCACATTTTCATGAAACACATTCGTAAACAGTGAGATCTTCTTTATCATCTCTTTAGTGAGACGTGTACTTGTTCTGCAGATAAGCATGTCCGGTTGAATACCGATCTCGCGAAGTTTTATGACACTATGCTGTGTCGGTTTTGTTTTAGACTCACCGGCAACAGTAATATATGGCACCAGTGTGAGATGGATGAAGAAACAGTGCTTGGCACCATAGGTCAGACGGAATTGTCGAATCGTTTCGATAAATGGCAGACTCTCGATATCACCGATCGTTCCCCCTATCTCGGTTATAACAATATCTGCTTCGTTATCCAGGCTGGTAATACGGCGTTTGATTTCATTCGTGATATGTGGTATGACCTGAACAGTCTTCCCAAGATACACCCCTCTTCTTTCATTTTGGATGATCGTGTCGTATACCTGTCCTGCTGTATGATTGCTCATCTTATTAAGAGAAATATCGAGGAATCTCTCATAATGACCAAGATCGAGATCAGTTTCTGCTCCATCGTCAGTCACAAAAACTTCACCATGCTGGAATGGACTCATCGTGCCGGGGTCAACATTCAAATAGGGATCCAATTTCTGGATTGTAACTTCATATCCGAGTTTCTTTAATAGAAAGCCAATTGAGGCGGAAGCAATCCCCTTTCCCAGAGACGACACCACTCCTCCGGTGATGAAGATGTGTTTCGTCTTTATTTTCATTTGCGTGTAAATACCATCACAAAAATTTCTTTTGTCAAGAGGATTGAAAATTTTTATGATTTTTTTTCAGATTCAGATTTCTTTGATAAATTGATGGTCAATCTTCATCATAGAGAGAAGTAAGTTCACAAGCTATTTTACTTCCGACCTCTGCATTATTTTTCACCAATTCAATATTGGAAGCGAGACTTTTCCCACCTGTTATATTTTTGATAGAATCCAGCAAAAAGGGTGTTATATTTTTACCAGTTATTGTATTCTTTTTTGCGTTATATAATGCTGAATCGATCGCTTGATCAATAATTTTCTTGTCCATCTCGAATTCTTTTGGGATAGGATTTGCAATAACGACTCCTCCATTGAGACCAAGATCCCATTTTGTTTTAAGCAACTCGGCAATTTCCTTGGGTGTATCGATCCTGACATCAACCTTGAATCCGCTGGTTCTTGAATAAAACGCAGGCATATCATTTGTTTGAAAACCGATAACAGGCACGCCATATGTTTCAAGATATTCGAGTGTAAGCCCGATATCGAGAATTGCTTTGGGACCAGCAGAAACCACTGCAACATTCGTTTTTGTCAGTTCCTGCAGATCAGCTGAAATATCAAAAGTATCTGATGCACCTCGATGCACACCGCCGATCCCACCCGTCACAAACACTTTTATTCCTGCCATCTCTGCGATGATCATCGTTGCTGCAACAGTTGTTGCACCATACAGTTTTTGAGAAATTATAAAGGGAATATCTCGTCGTGAAACTTTGTGTATATCATTACTTTTCGCCAGAAATTCCAATTCCTCATCTGAAATTCCGACCTTCATTTTTCCTTTGAGGATTGCAATTGTTGCAGGCACTGCTCCATTTTCTCTGACCACCTGCTCGACTTCCTTTGCGGTCTTGATATTTTCCGGATAGGGCATGCCGTGAGCAATGATAGTCGATTCAAGCGCAACAATGGGTTTCCCAAGATTCAATGCTTCCTGAACTTCAGGAGAGATTTCAAGATATTCGTTCTTCATTGTTCTCTTTCAATGTTACTTTTGATGACAATCATAATTGGAAGAAAATATGTCAAAATTTATAGGTTTATTAGAGTCGTCGAAGACCACTCTCTGACGGAGTAACTTCACAAATTTTACAAAAAGATTGCATGTAAAATTAGATTCCGGCTTATATTGTTTGTATTCTTTTTCAGGAGTATGCATGGACCTTTCGAAAATCAATTATTATTATAATAAATTCAAGTTCGGTGAAGATAATTTTCACAACCTGATGAAGTATCGCATCAAAGAGATACTTCTCGTTTCCACCTTTTATGATGCCTTCATCTTCGAGCAGGACGGACGTCTCTCGGAACAGATCTTCGGTGAATATCGCCAGCTCAATCTCAGTACTGCTCCGCGTGTGACTAGTGTACCAACCGGAAGACAAGCCCTCGACTTACTGGAGGAACGTTCATTCGATCTGGTCATCACGATGATGAGAATTGGTGAGATCAGCCCATTCGAGTTGAGCAAACGCATCAAAGAACAAAGTCCAAACATGCCTATCCTTCTCCTTCTCAATGTTCAGTCAGACATCTCAATTATTGAAAAGAACAAACATGAACTGAAGCACATCGATAAAGTTTTTTTATGGAATGGGGACACGAAACTCTTTCTTGCGATGATCAAAATGATTGAGGATTCCCAAAATGTGGAGTATGATACCAAACAAGGATATGTTCGAGTGATTTTGCTTATCGAGGATTCAATTAAATATTATTCTATGTTCCTGCCCCTGCTCTATGCAGACATACTCAAGCAGACGCAGCGCCTTATTAATGAGGAGCTGAGTGATATTGATAAACGCCTTAAGATGCGTGCACGTCCCAAGGTTCTACTCGTCCAATCCTACGAAAAAGCAGTAACCTATGTAGAAAAATATAAAGATTTCCTTGTTGCTGTTATCTCTGATGTAAAATTCTTCAACAATGGAGTTCTGGACGAAAATGCAGGCTTCAAGCTTATTAATAAGATGAAAGAGCAGCATCTTGAAATACCTGTTGTTTTGCAATCTTCAGATATTGAAAATGAAGAGCAAGCCCGGAACCTGCATGTAAATTTCTTGAATAAAACTTCTAAGACACTACTTCACGATTTAAGGAATATTATAACGAATAATCTTGGATATGGTGATTTTGTTTTTAGAGATCACGAAGGTGCCGAGATCGGAAGAGCTGCAACGATGCTTGAATTTGAAAAGAAGATCAAAGCTTTACCCGGCGAATCAATCCTCTATCATGGTGAAAGAAATCATTTCTCAAGCTGGCTTGTAGCACACGGAGAAATCCAGGTGGCTAAGAAAATCCTCCCGGCAAGAATCGAGGATTTTAAGGATGTGGAAGAACTGAGATCATACCTTCTCGAAGTATTTAAGACAGTTAGGAAGAAACGCACACGTGGAAAGATCATAAACTTCGATCCATCTGCGCTGACCATGAATGACCGCATCATTCGCCTTGCGGAAGGTTCATTAGGTGGCAAAGGACGTGGACTTGCTTTTCTCAACGCACTCCTTGTCACGATGGAATTCGAAGAGGAATTTCCGAATGTACATATCGCCCTCCCAAGTACTTCCATAATCGGCACTTCCGAGTATGATAGATTTATCGAAAAGAACAAGATAGACGAATGGATCATTACGAAATCAGACATCGAGATCCAGGAAATTTTCCTGCAAGGTGAATTATCAAAAGAACTCGTTCGAAAACTCGAGATCATCATCCAAGAAATCACCAATCCACTTGCCGTACGATCTTCAGGACTTCTTGAAGATTCACAATCTCAACCTTTTGCGGGTATCTATAAAACCTTCCTGATCCCTAACAATCATCCAGATAATTCAAAACGCTTGAATCAGCTTTGTAATGCCATCAAACTAGTTTTCTCTTCAGTCTATCTTGAAGGTTCTCGCGGGTATATAGAAAGCATCAATTTCAAGGTTGAAGAGGAAAAAATGGCGGTGATCATCCAGGAAGTCGTTGGTTCAGCTTTTTTTAATGAATATTTTTACCCACATTTTTCAGGTGTTGGTCAGTCGCATAATTTTTATCCTGTCTCTTACCTGAAAAGCAGCGATGGTGTTGTTTCTCTGGCAGTTGGACTTGGTAAGACGGTTGTTGAGGGAGATCGGACATTCAGATTCTGTCCGAAACACCCAAAAATGTCAATCTCCTCCCCTGAAGAACAGGTTAAAGAATCACAGGATTTTATGTATGCAATCTCGATGGACATGCCATCTTTCAACCTTCTCGAAGGAGAAGATGTTACCCTTGCAAAACTCCGCATCAGCCAAATTGAGGATCACGGATCACTTATTCACATGACTTCGACATGGGATCATGAAAACAAGCGTCTTGTCGATGACACGACGAAAAAGGGATCGAAGATTGTAACATTCGCAGACATCCTTAAGTATAATTACTTCCCCCTAGCACAGATTCTGGAAGAAATTCTGGATATTGGAGAAAAAGCTCTCGGTATGCCCGTCGAGATCGAGTTTGCTGTGAATCTCACCAAAGATGAAACAATGGGCATCTATCCGACTTTTTATGTTCTTCAAATCAGACCACTGACCATCAATACAGAAACCATTACCATTAATACTGATCATCTGAATCGTGACGATCTTATGCTGTGTACTGAAAACGGTATGGGTAACGGAATGATCGATTCTGTTCATGATGTTGTTTTTGTTGATATTGAAAAATGGGACAGAACACAAACAGAGAAGATGAGAGATGAGATCATACAGATAAATAAAAAAATGAGGGCTGAAGGCAAACACTATATCCTGATCGGTCCCGGCAGATGGGGTTCACGCGATCGATTCCTTGGCATTCCGGTAAGATGGATGGATATCAACATGGCAAAGATAATTGTCGAAACTAGTGTGAAAGGTTTTACGGTCGACCATTCACAAGGAACTCACTTCTTCCACAATCTCGTGTCCATGGACGTTGGATATTTCAGTATTCCATATAATTCGGATGCTGAATGCCTAGATTGGGACTGGCTCAGAAAGCAGGATTTCGTAGAAAGAACTGAGCATTTCTGCCACATTCATTCTGATCATCCGCTTGTTATAAAAATGGATGGGTACAAGGGTATAGCTGTTATTTATAAATAGTCCGAAATCAACGATTCCATCATTTCTTTGACTTTGTTAATGACTATTGGAGCTTTTACTTTGAGGTCTTCAAAATCTTGAACGAATAAATATGTTTTCACAAATTCAAAATCTTCTTTTGCCCAATCCCGATATGAGTATCGCAGTCCAAAATCGTGTTTTGCAGGGCAGTTCTTCACATTGAAAAGAAATGCTAGTCTTCCCATAATGAGCTTGTTATAGCCATCGAGAGCATCGACTTCTCTACCACGAGCGATTGCTTTCTCAAGTTCAATTTGCATGATAAAAAAAGATTTTTTATGATATGTAAGTTTTGAAATAATTTGCTTATTAATTTCTTTTTCAGGCATCGGAGTCCCATCCATAAGTCCTTTTTTATCGAACCACACATACGAATAACCATGACGGTTTGATTCCATAAATCTATTGCCTGATGATAGTTTTTCGATGAGAAGGTCCACATAAAAGAAAGGTGGAGAATCTTTCAATAAATAGAATGTCTGAGAATGTCCATGCCAAGATGGTTCCGGTATGCGGATTTTCTCCTTGATCCCAAACTGTTCTGCAAGTAATTGCTCTGTTTTTTCAAATAATTCATCCACATAATCATCATCACAGATCAATGCCATATCAAGGTCAGAATAGTCATCATCAAATCCAGTTGCAACCGAACCGCCTTCCCATGCAGTATACACTTTTTCGTCAGATTCCCAAAGTTTTTTTAATTTTCCAGAGAGTATTTTTTTATATTCAAGCATGTGCTCCCCTTAGAATTTTTGTTGTTTGTGTGCTTCTTCACTGGCTCGGTCAATGTTTTTGAATTATTATTTGACAAATAATTATAGGGTTCATTTTTACGCCAAATCATACTTTATGCAAAAAAAATCTGGAGGTATCTCTCATGGGTATGAAAGAATTCATGAATCAGGTTGAAGCTCGCAATCCTAATCAACCTGAATTTCTTCAAGCAGTACATGAAGTGGTCGAATCACTGTGGCCTGTTTATGAAGCTAATCCCCGATATCAAGAAGCAAAGATCCTCGACAGGATCGTCGAACCAGAGCGCGTTATTATGTTTCGTGTTCCATGGACTCGTGACAATGGCGAAGTCATGGTCAATCGTGGTTACAGAGTCGAATTCAATAGCGCAATCGGACCTTACAAAGGCGGACTTCGATTCCATCCAAGTGTTAACCTGAGCATCCTGAAATTCTTAGGTTTCGAACAAGTATTTAAGAACAGTCTTACCACACTCCCAATGGGTGGTGGCAAAGGTGGTTCGAATTTTGATCCTAAGGGAAAATCTGATAACGAAGTTATGCGTTTCTGCCAAGCTTTTATGTCTGAACTTTTCAGTCATATTGGAGCTAATACAGACGTGCCAGCCGGTGATATCGGTGTTGGCGGTCGTGAGATCGGTTTTATGTTTGGCATGTATAAGAAACTCAGAAATGAATTTGTCGGTGTGCTTACCGGTAAAGGTTTGAACTGGGGTGGCAGCCTTATTCGTCCTGAAGCAACAGGATTTGGCGCAACCTATTTTGCTGAAGAAATGCTCAAAACCCGTGGCATGAGCTTTGATGGTAAAACCGTAGCAATCTCCGGTTCTGGAAACGTTGCACAATATGCAGTTCAGAAGGTAAATCAGCTTGGTGGTAAAGTGGTTACACTTTCAGATTCCAGCGGTTTTATTTATGATCCGAATGGCATTAAAGGTAATAAATGGGACTATCTTATGGAACTCAAGAATGTCAAACGCGGACGCATCAAAGAATATGCAGAAGAGTTTGGTGTTGAGTATCACGATGGCTTACGTCCCTGGGGTGTTAAATGCGACATTGCTCTTCCCTGCGCAACTCAGAACGAAGTCAATGAAGATGAAGCAAAGATGCTGGTTAAAAATGGCTGTATCTGCGTTTCTGAAGGTGCAAACATGCCTTCAACTCCTGGTGCGATCAATGTCTATCTTGATAACAAGATCCTCTATGGTCCTGGTAAAGCTGCTAATGCCGGCGGTGTTGCAGTTTCAGGTCTGGAAATGTCACAGAACAGTCTTCGTTTGAGCTGGAGCCGTGAAGAAGTCGATGATAAACTTCATAATATCATGAAGAGTATTCATTCACAGTGTGTTGAACACGGCAAAGTTGGTGATTTCGTGAATTATGTTAATGGTGCAAACATTGCAGGATTCATCAAAGTTGCTGACTCAATGCTCGATCAAGGTATTGTATAATTTAGTAATACAAAAAACAAAGCCCTCTAATTTTGAAGAGGGCTTTTTTATTTTGGGGAATTAAGAAGATTTATTTTTTCCCTAACATTTTTTCTTTGAAATCACTGATCTTTTTTCGTGTCGCATTCAGCTCTATTGTTGCATTTGCTGTAGATGGCTTATTTGAAAAGGTTAGTCCGATTTTCTTATCATTATCTGAGAAATTATATCTGCTCTCAACCGAAAAATCTAACACGCCTTCGCCGTTAATTTCAGCCGAAATCTTATCCAATGAGGAATCAAGTCCGAGAAGTTCTTTCAGCAGATACCAGTTTTCTTTACCTGTTACAGTATTACGAACCTTTGATACAACCTGAAGTGCATTATTGTCATTGACAATTGTACCCTCAGATTCGATGAATGAATTGAACGGAAGTACCACATGCGCAATCTTGGCTGTTTCCGTCATAAAGCAGTCAGCAACGAGAAGGAATTCAAGATTGTTCAACCATTCATAGGTTTCCATCTTATTATTATAAAGAGGATCTTCCCCAAAGATCGCTGCAGCATTCACTTTCTGAATATTTTTGGGTATAGTGAAACCTAAGTCTAATAAGGTCGGTTTGTTTGCAAGTTCTGAGCAGCTCAGGATACCATTTCCGGGAATTCCGAGATTGCCGCGCAGCATACTCAAATTGAAAATCGCATTCTGAGTTTCGTAATCCAGATCGCTTTCAGAATAGACGAACATAACTTTTTTAAATCCGAGAAACTCACGCGCATAATCTATGAACTCATCTGTTTGGATCGTGTGTTGGAGTTCATGATTGAAATCAACAAAATTCTCGATATAACGCGCCACATAATCGATATTATGATGACGATATTCAACAAGATATTTTGAAAATTCGTTGATGACCTCGATATAGTAATTGGTAGGAATATGGAATTCAGCACGTCTTGAAAATCTGTTTTCATCAGGATGTATAAGCATCAGTTTAGCACCATTATTGAGTGCTTGCATGATCTTCACACCAACTGTATGGGTAACATCGCCGATCATAACAATAAGGTCTGCTTGATCCAGATCTGCACTTGGATTTGGAGAATATCCAATATCGAGTTTATCCAGTATGACCGACCCGTTCAACTCCCACGAGAATTTCTTATTACATTTATATTGCTTTGCAAGCCTGGTAATAAGATAGAATTCTTCATTAGTATAATTTCCATTGGTGAAGAAGGCAACTTTTCTCTCCAGCTCGGTAAGCTTATCTGTAATTAAATCGATCGCTTCTTCCCAGTCGACGGGCTGGAGTTTGTTGGCTTTTCTGATCATCGGCTGAGTGATACGTTCTTCATCCTGAAGCACTTCGTAACCAAAATGCGCATTGAAGCAGACATTGTTACCTGTTATCGGACTGTCAGCTGCTTCAGCTTTCATAATGATATCGTTTTCCTTCATGTATGAAACACTGCAGCCAGCACCACAGAGAGCACAGGTCGTCTGAATTGCATCAAGATCAAGAGGTGCCAGCTTATACTGTGTATTTCGAGGAGTGAGAGCACCGACAGGACATACATCAATACATTTTCCGCAACTCATGCATGAGGTATTCATAAGCGATTCACCAAACTCAGGTGCTACGAGTGTTTTAAAACCACGATAGATATAACCAAGCGCACCAACTCCTTGTATCTCTAAACAGGTTCGCACGCAACGACCACAGTTCACACACTTGTTTGCATCACGCAGGATAAACGGATGAGTTTTATCTATTGGATGGTTATTAACTTCTCCAACAAATTTGGTAGCGATCACATCATAATCGGTTGCATATTTTCTAAGCATACAGGTTCTATTCACATCACATCCACATTCGATACAACGAGCAGTCTCTTCATGAACCTGTTCATCAGTAAAGATGTTTTCTACTTCCAGGAAATTCGAAATTCGATCATCTGCGATGAGATGTCCCGAAGAAACCCGGGGTGTTTTATCGTAATCTTTGAGATCATCAGGAGAAATATCTTTATAGGATTCTGCTTTTCTGCTGTTGAATTTTTCTTTCTCAGGTTTGATCTTTTCACCTTTGAGGAATGAGTGAATGCTCTTTGCAGCAAGGTGGGCATCAGCAACACTTTCTATCACGGTTGATGGTCCGCGAGTGAGATCACCACCAGCAAATATCTTATCGATATTCGTTTGCATTGTTGCTTCATTGACTTGGATCGTACTCCACCTTGTGAGTGTCAGACTCTCTCCATTTATCTTTGCTATTTCATCAAGCAGGAATTGAGTATTTGGTTTCTGGCTTACTGCAGGAATGACCATGTCGACCTGCATAATGAATTCGGAATTATCTATTGGAACAGGTCTTCGTCTTCCGCTGCTATCCGGTTCGCCAAGTCGCATTTTTATGACTTGCATTCCCTCTACTTTGCCATCTTTTCCAATGATCTTTGTCGGATTCTGAAGAAGATGGAACTCGACACCTTCTTCTTTGGCATCATTGACTTCAACAGGATCAGCCGGCATTTGTTCTTCAGCTCGTCTGTACACGACCATAACTTTTTCTGCGCCAAGACGAACTGCTGTTCGAGCTGCATCGATAGCAGTATTGCCACCACCGATAACTGCAACGGTCTTACCAACTTTTTTTATCTTACCTTCGACAACATCTTTCAGGAAATCTATCCCAAGATGACATCCCTTAAGATCTTCACCTTCGATGTTCATGCTGACCGCAGTCCATGCACCGATCCCGAGGAAGATCGCATCATATTCTTTATAGAGGAATTGCAGTGTGAAGTCCCTGCCCAATCGCTCGTTATTATGGATCTCTACACCCATTGTTTTAATGAGATCTATTTCCTTATCGAGGATCTCTTTCGGTAAACGATATTCTGGAATTCCATAACGAAGCATACCACCACTTTCCGGCATGGCTTCATATATTTTGCATTTATGCCCTTGCTGTGCAAGATAATAAGCAGCTGTTAGACCAGCAGGTCCTGCACCAACGATTGCAACTTCTTTTCCTGTTGCAGATTTGCATTCTGGAATGTAAGTATTTGCTAAATCTTCAAGATCTTTATCTGCTGCATAGCGCTTGATCTGTCTAATTGCAATCGGTTCATCAATGATCTGACGACGGCATTCTTTTTCACAAAATGCCGGGCAAACACGCCCTACGGAAAGCGGTAACGGGAGCTGTTCTTTGATAAGTTTTACGGCTTCATGATAAAGTCCGTCATTGACAAGCGCAACATATCCCTGCACATCCACTCGAGCTGGACATTCCAATATACACGGAGCAGTACAATCTGCATAATGATCTGAAAGCAGGAGCTCGAAAGCCATCTGTCTGGCTGCTCGTACTTCGTCGGAATCAGTGAAGATCTCCATACCTTCATACACTTTGGTAGCACAGGAGGGAACAAAGCCCTTTCCACCTTTGACTTCAACCAAACAGACCCAGCATGAGCCGTAAGGTTTCAGATATTCGTCGTGGCATAGGGTTGGAATTTCAATACCATATTCTGTTGCAACTTCAAGGATTGTCTGCCCTTTTTGAGCGATCACTTCTTTTCCATTTAATAAAATTTTTATATCAGCCATAACACCCGCTTATGATTTTTTTACTGCATCAAATTTACATGCGGTCATACAGGCACCACACTTTATGCAGGTATCTTGATTTATAATGTGAACTTCTTTTCTTTCACCGGCAATCGCATCAACCGGGCATGCACGCTTACATGCACCGCAGCCGATACATTTATCTTCGATAATCTCATATTTGATAAGATCTTTACATAGACCAGCAGGACAGGTCTTGTCTTTAATATGGGTTTCATATTCATGTCTGAAATATTTGATTGTTGTAAGTACTGGATTAGGAGCAGTTTGACCCAATCCGCAGAGAGAACCTTTTTTGATCTTTACAGAGAGCTCTTCGAGTTTTTCGATATCTCCTTCTTCACCTTTGCCCTGGGTTATTCTGTTAAGAATTTCGAGCATTCTCTTTGTCCCAATCCTGCAGAATGTACATTTTCCGCATGACTCATCCTGGGTAAAGTTCAGGAAAAAACGAGCCATGTCAACCATACATGTCGTCTCGTCCATGACCACCATACCGCCTGATCCCATGATCGCACCGGTTTTTACAAGTGAATCATAATCAACAGGTGTATCGAGTAGACTTTCAGGGATACAACCGCCAGAAGGTCCACCAAGTTGAACAGCTTTGAATTTCTTATCATCAAGTATACCACCACCGACTTTATAGATCACATCACGAAGCGTCATGCCCATCGGGACTTCTACCAAACCACCGTTTTTGATCTTACCTGTGAGTGCAAAAACCTTGGTACCTTTGCTCTTTTCAGTTCCAAATTTAGCATACTTCTTTGCACCATTTCTCATTATCCAGGCAATATTTGCATAGGTTTCGACATTGTTATTATTCGTTGGTTTTCCCCACAATCCGGACTGTGCAGGATAGGGAGGTCGGATTCTCGGCATTCCTCTTCTACCTTCGATAGAAGCAATGAGGGCAGTTTCTTCTCCACATACAAATGCACCGGCTCCTTCATAAACAGTAAGCTTGAAGTTAAATCCGGAATCGAGAATATTTTCTCCGAGAAAACCGCGTTCTGTAGCTTTGTCGATAGCCAGTTTTAATCTCTTTACCGCGAGAGGATATTCTGCACGACAATAAATATAACCTTCATCCGCTCCTACAGCATAACCAGCAATGAGCATTCCTTCGAGAACACAATGTGGATCGCCTTCCAGAACACTTCTGTCCATAAAAGCACCCGGATCACCTTCGTCTGCATTACAAATAATATACTTTTTATCAGATTGCTCTTTATAGGTGAGTTCCCATTTAATACCTGTTGGGAATCCTCCGCCACCTCGCCCGCGAAGACCGCTTTGCTTGATCTCTTCTATGACATCAAAAGGTGATAAATCCGTTAGTGTTTTCTTCAGAGCTTCATATCCGCCACGAGAAATATACTCGTCTATTGATTCCGGATCGATAACACCGCAGTTACGGAGCACAATTCTCGTCTGATAATCGATAATCTCTTTTTCCGACCCACCGAACTTCTCGGAGACAACGATGTGCTCTGGAAGGGGTTTCTTATCTATTAAATGGGCATGTAAAATATCATCAACATCATCTGCACTGAGATATCCATACATTGTGCTGCCGAAATCTTCATCTTCAATCTCCATCAGCACTTCTGCATAACACATACCGGCACAACCTGTATGATCCAGTTGTGCTTCAACCTGATGATCTTTGAGGAAAGCTTCAACCTTCTCTAAGACATCCAAACCGCCAGCTGCAATTCCGCAGCTTGCTAAACCGACTTTTATTCTTAATGCTTTTTCCAAATTCTCTCCGATCTGATTAAATTTGGTTCGTTATTTTGTTTAATATTGGGCTAATATATCTTTGATCTTACCGGGTGTGAGACGACCATAGGTTTTATCATTGATCATGATCACCGGAGCAAGACTGCAGCATCCAAGGCATGCCACCTCTTCTACGGTAAATTTCAGATCTTTAGTTGTTCCACCGGGTACAATTTTCAATTCTTCATAGAGTGCTTCTGAGATCTTTGAAGCATTTGCAACATGACAGGCAGTTCCATGACAGATACGAATGATATTTTTACCTATAGGTTCAAGACGGAATTGTGCATAAAATGTGGCAACACCATAAATTTCGGCAACTGGAATTTTAGTTTTTTCTGAGATGTATTCCAGTGCTTCTTTCGAAAGGTAACCAAGTTGTGCTTGCGTATTCTGTAGGATGGGAATGAGAGAACCTTTTCTGCCTTTAAATTGAATGAGTACGGCATCAATTTTATCGAAATCACTCTCTATCATGTATGAAGTCCTCGTACAATTTTTGACACCTTGAAGGGAGCACCCCAAGAGCAGTCAAGTTATTTGGGAAATTGCCCGATTTCTAATGAATTTCTTGAAAATAGCTGAAAATACTGGATAATATATTAATGATTTGACCCGACAAAAGAGACATCATTGAGCATTTCATCAGGCGAGTAATCTTGTTCTGTCCACTGCTCACCTCCATTGGTAGTATAAAGGATAACACCATCACCTATACCGGTTCCAATGATCCAAACGATATCTTTCGTAACAGGACTTACTCTATAAAGATAAAATCCGGCTGCATTACCTGGTTTGTTTTTTTGTTCAGTCCATATCAATCCACCATCAGTCGTATTCCTGATAATTCCAGTATCTTCCGCAGTCCACGCAATTTTTTCAGAGATAGCAGTAATTCCATTTGCATCCCATGTAGGATTAATTAATGCATGTTGAATTTCCCAGTCTTGCCCAGAATTGTTGGTATGCAATATCGTTCTTCCATGACCAACAACCCATACACAACTATCAGATGGTGCTGAGATATCGATCATTCCTCTTGCGTCGAGGAAACTACTCTGTGCTTCTTTCACCCACGAATCTCCTCCATCAATAGAATGGATGATCACCCCACCTTGATTACCAGTTCCATTTCCGCAAGCCCAGATGTGTTGATCAAAGATTTCTAACGATGTTATATCATAATATGAAAATGAGGTATCAGCTTTTGATGTCCAGGTATCACCTCCATCATCAGTCATTATTACTGCACCATGAGCACCAACTACCCATATAGTATTGTTATCAACAACATGTAAACCGAGTAATTCAACATTATCCAGTGCACCTCTACTACCAATCCGCTGCCAGTTATTACCGCCATCTACAGTGTTAAGAATTGTTGCATACCCATCTGACACACCCCCAACAACCCATGCTGTAAGACTATCAACGGCTTTTACGGCATTAAGTTCAGTAAGTGGAACGGTCAGACTGTCACCTTGCCTCAACCAATTCTCTCCGCTATCAGTCGTTTTCCAGATCAATCCATATTTTGTACCTATGCCGGGGGTTCCAACAATCCAACCGACATATTTAGTATCATTGCTTGGGCTAGTGCTTTTTTCACAGCAGGTTGAGATGATGATGAGTGTTATCGTTATTGAAAAAATAACTAATACAATTTTTTTCATGTGTCCTCCTGTTTTCATTGAAATGAATGAATAAAATTAACACTCATTAAGTACGGCAATTCGTTGTGATACCTGTCAATAATTTTTTCATATTGCTTGCTTACCATTTAAAAAAAAGCAACCGGCAGGTGATGATTTGGGCATCATACCTGCGGACCTAAAGGAGGGAATTATGAGGAATGAGTATAAGATATACTTATTTCGTCATTTGTCAAATCAAAGCACTACTCCACAGTGAAGTATCTTCCTACAATTTTGAGAACATTCTTCCAGCCCTTGAGCATCATCTTTACACTTGTTCCATACAATACCTCGACAATACCTCTTACACCGTTATAGATTTTTTTACTATAAGGATGCCACCAGATATTCTTGCGTGCAAAAGGCAGGATATCATTTACAATGACCTGCGGTTGTGTCATTTCGTCGAAACCTATCTTACCGTGTGTTCGTCCAAAAGTGTGCCATCAGGTTGATCTTAATCGTTCTCTGAATATCTTCATCAGAGTATTCCCAGTAAGATTTTCCAAACACAATACCAGCATTGTTCACCAGGATATCTACTTTTCCGATCTCATCTTTGACTTTCTGAGCAATGTTATCGATTTGGTTTTTATCGGAAACATCGCAGTAATAACCAGTCGCAAGACAACCCTTCTTTCGTATTGCTTTTACCACTTCATCGAGATGTTTCTGATTGATATCCCAGATGATGACATGCGCACCTTCGATAGCCATTAAATAAGCAAGCTTCTTTCCAATACCGGATGCTCCTCCTGTTATCAAAACATTTCTGTTCGCAATAATACTCATTCGATCCTCGTTTCCTTTTGTTAATGGGACTGTGAAAAAGTGATATATTTCGTTAATAAATTTGTTTTGAAGTATGGAATGTAACAACATCGTTGTTGCATACAAGATCTCAGATTTTTCATTCCAAAAGTTAAATTTATCTGAATGGGTGATAAGGGTAAAGAAAATTCAGCAATTTCAAAATAATTGAAACAACAACTTTAAGACAAATTAATTGACAGGATTCACCTATATAGCTCAGTTCTCAATGAGAAATTTCAGCGAGGATTCTTATGATAAAAAAAATAATTTTGTTAGTTCTCTTCTTACTAGTTCCTGCCATTATCATCTCAGCCAATACTCTTTCCTATCCAGATTACTCAAGATTAATCGAAAAAACCAATCAGAATCTACATCAGCAAGCAGATTATTACGAACAATTCAGAGAGATACTCATAGATTCAAAGGAAATGGAAAATTACGATGTCACGTATTATAAAATTGATATCGATATTGATATTGATGAAGAATTTATTGAATCTGAAATTACTATGCGTGCTCGCATTTGTGAAGACCAAACATCTCAGATACAAATGAACTTCACGAACAATCTCACAATTAATAATATTACTCAGAATAGTATCCCTCTTTCTTACACACATGCCGAAGACATCATAACCATTCAACTATACGAAACATATAATACCGACGATATGATTGAGCTTGTCGTTTCTTATGATGGCAACCCGGATTCAAAACTGAGTGACGGCATGAAATTTGAGTCACACAGTGGTACACCAAATGTATTTACAATGTGTTCTCCAAAAGGTGCACGGAAATGGTGGGCATGCAAAGACACACCTGCAGATAAACCGGACTCGCTTGATCTCTGGATCACCTATCCTGATGAGTATGTGTGCGCTTCCAACGGATTACTCGTAGATCAAATCGATAACGGAAACGGTACAGTTACAGATAAATGGCATGAATCGTATCCTGTTACAACGTATCTGACATCTCTTGCGATCTCAAATTACCAGATCTATTCCCAGTCATATACATCATCAAACGGGACTATGCCCATCGATCATTATCTCTTTCCAGAACTGTATTCTACCTGTGAAGATCTTTTCAGTATTACTCCGACAATGATCACTTTTTATGCTTCGATATATGGCGAATATCCATTCCTCGAAGAGAAATATGGACATGCACTCTGTGCAAACTTGAGCTGTCTTGCAATGGAACATCAAACCTGCACCTCTTTTAGAAGTGCTTATGTAGGAGATCCTGATGCAGAATCAACCGTTGCTCATGAACTTTCTCACCAATGGGCTGGTGATTGCCTTTCGATCGGTTCGTGGGAACATGTATGGCTTAAAGAAGGTTTTGCACGATATAGCGAAGCGCTTTGGGCAGAATACCTCTATGGATCACAGGGTTTGCATGATTATATGAATGCACTCGACACGGGCACTGACCTTGATGCCTGCCTGCGCCGTGATCCTGATGGAACTGCATCGCAGATTTTTGATATTGTTATTTATTCCAAAGGCGGGTGGACTATGCACATGCTGCGAGGTGTGCTTGGCGACACAGATTTCTTTGCAACTGTATACAATCTTATGCAGGATCCACAATTCAAATACGGCAATTTACTTACTGATGACCTGAGAGACATCGCTGAAAACACAAGCGGTATGGAACTCGACTGGTTTTTCCATGAGTGGTTCTACAACGAGGGTCGTCCCTATTATTTCTACACAACTTACACATCTGACAGCGAAGATTCATTGATAATCGCTACACAATCAGAAGGTACATTTGGTCAGAATTTTGCCATGCAGCTGCCCGTTTGTGTGAATGAGACAGACTATAGCATTTTTGCTGATTCAGGTTTCTGTTATAATAAGCTTCCTCTGACCGGCACACTCAATGATCTCATATTCGATCCGGATAACTGGGTATTGGATGGCGGATATAATGAGAAAATTCCTATACTTGATGAGATAGAAGCGACTCGTGGAGCAATCTTGCTGGTTTGGGATGAGTTCTTCGATCAGCAAATTGAAGGATTTAATATATACAGAAAGCAAATTGCTGGAGAATATATAAAGATAAATGACGAACCGATTTCTGGTTTGTTTTATTTTGATGAAAATGTCGTTGCTGGGGTTGAATATTATTATAAGATTGCAGCAGTCCTTGATAATAATCGTAACTATATCAGCAAATTTTCAAATGAAGTACACGGAACATCTATTGATTTCTCTCTTGATCAGGGAATACTTGTGATAGACGAGACCGATCAGATAAACCCTGCATTCCCATCAAATGCTGAAGTTGATTCATTTTATTGTTACCTTTTGCAGGGATACGAATTTACAGAATGGGATGTTGATGATCAAGGAGATTTACCTCCACTCTCTGAGATGGCGAAGTACAGCAGCATTGTTTGGCACTCTGATGAGATGTTTACCTCACAGTTCATCGGATCGGTTTATCCTTTGAAAAGTTACTTTATCGCAGGTGGGAACATGTTCATATCTGGATGGAAACATTTGCCCGGACCATCAGAACTTTTTGTTGATTATCTTCATACAACGCTACCAACCTACAATTCAGATGATGATTTTGCGGGTGCATTCGGCATGAACGGATTGCCCTATCTTGATGTGGTTGAAGGCAAGGTTCCAATAATCACATGGGGTGATAATCTCAGCTATATTTATAAATTATTTCCACTTGAAGATGCGGATACCCTCTATACCTATGACTCTTCTATAGACGCACCTGAATGGGAAAATAAACCCTGTGCACTTCGGTATGATAGTGATTACAAACTCTATCTTCTCGGATTCCCACTTTATTACATGGATGAAGAAGGTGCAAAACAGCTTATGCACCAGGCGATGCAGGATTTCGGGGAAGTATATAGCGTTGATCAAAACCACTATGATGAGTTCTCCATTAATGTATTTCCGAATCCTGTGAGGAATGTATGTGAGATATCGTATTATTTAGATAAGAAATCACATATCAATATTGAAGCATATAATATTAAGGGACAACTCGTTAAGAAAATCAAAGATGAAATGCAATCTCCAGGTGAGTACAATTTTGATTGGAATACTGAAAAACTTGCTAATGGCGTATATCTGTTAAAGATGGTTATCGAGAAGACAATCTCGAATCATAAAATTTTGATACTTAACTAAACCTCCCAAAAAATGGCTCTACGGGAGGGATTTGAACCTCGTCCGCCAGCTGGCGGATAACAGACACCTGCTTTTACCTCTGAGAAAGAATTTCTTCTCGGATGAACTTTCTTCATTGGTAAGACTTCAATTCTCTTTCTCGTTTCGTTGCATCAGATTTTGAATCAAACTCTTCGTGATAAACCAATTCCCATGGAATATACTTTGCAGTCCAACCTTTGATGCCTTTGTTATGGAAATAGAGTCTTCGCTCTAAGTTATTTGTATAGCCAATGTATATACTATCGTACTGCTTCGAGTACAACACATATGTATAATATTTCATCTCAATGCCCTCATAAAAAAATGGCTCCACAGGAGGGATTTGAACCCCCGGCCAAGTGGTTAACAGCCACCTGCTCTACCGCTGAGCTACTGTGGAACGCGTGGAGTCTTACATCCGAGGATCGCTCCATGATGTCAAGAAAATCAGTACCTATATATCACTTAAAATTCTACATAACAATTAAGAAACTAGTAAGCTGAAATGGCTTGAATAATGGATTGGAATCCCGTCCGCGAGCTGGCGGATAACAGCCATCTGCTCTACCGTTGAGTTACTGTTGAACGAAGTGAAGACTTACATCTCGTGATCGCTTTATCGTGTCAAGAAAAACGAAATCATGCGATCATTTGATCCTGATCCTTCTTATCCTTTGTCTGTAAAAATTGGAAAACCGGAGTTCCATTTTCAACAATAACATCATGGGTAATAATGCACTTATTGACATCCTTCATATCAGGAAGATTGTACATAATATCTTTCATGACATTTTCCATGATCGCACGAAGTCCCCGCGCACCCGAATTTCTCTTAGTCGCAATTTCTGCGATCGCTTCAAGTGCCTCACTGTCGTACTCAAGATCGACATCTTCAAGGCTGAACAATGCCTGATACTGCTTGACGAGTGCATTCTTTGGCTGGGTAAGAATTTTTACGAGTGCATCCTTATCAAGTTCTGATAATGAAGTATTAACCGGAAGTCTTCCGATAAGTTCTGGTACAAGACCGTATTTTAAAAGATCCTGTGGTTGCACTTTACTCAGTATCTCGCTTCTCTTATCATCATAAAGCCCAAGCAATTCAGAACCAAAGCCAACAGTTTTTTTGTTAATGCGTCGCTCGATGATCTTTTCCAAACCATTGAATGCACCACCGACAATAAACAATATATTTTTTGTGTTGATCTCAATAAATTCTTGATGAGGATGCTTTCTGCCACCTTTAGGAGGAACATTGACTTTTTCACCTTCAAGAAGTTTGAGGAGTGCCTGCTGGACACCTTCGCCAGAAACATCACGTGTAATCGAGGGAGCTTCAGATTTACGGGCAATTTTATCGATCTCATCCAAGTATATGATCCCCCGTTCAGTTTTCTCAATATCATAATCTGCAGCTTGCAAAAGACGGACCAGAATATTTTCGACATCTTCTCCAACATATCCAGCTTCGGTTAGGGTGGTTGCATCGGATATTGCAAAGGGCACTTTGAGAAATCTTGCAAGTGTTTGAGCTATCAGGGTTTTGCCTGTACCGGTTGGACCGATCATTATGATATTACTCTTCTCAAGCTCAACATCCTTAACCAGCTTCTGTTTGAAAATTCTTTTATAATGGTTATATACAGCAACAGAAATCGTCTTCTTTGCATTTTCCTGCCCGATGACATATTCATCGAGATATTCTTTTATCTCACGGGGAGTTGGTAATTCAAAATTATCATCGACCTTTTTTTCACGTTCCTTCTCGAGAATTGTATTACATATGGTTATACACTGATCACAGATGTTTCCGTCAACACCACGAACCAGTTTACTAACCTGATCACGAGTTTTTCCGCAAAAGGAACATTTTTGTTCTTCCATACTACTTCCTTTGAGTTATCACCTCATCGATGATACCATATTTGAGTGCTTCTTTGGCATCCATAAAAAAGTTTCGATCAGAATCTTTTTCAATTTTACCGACCTTCTGACCGGTATGTTTACTTAAAATCTCATTAATGCGTTCTTTGATCTTTACAATCTCTTTTGCATGGATCTCAATATCTGCTGCCTGACCCTGTACTCCACCGAGAGGTTGGTGGATCATGATCCTTGAATTGGGTAGTGCAGAACGCTTTCCATGTGCTCCTGCCGCCAATAGAAGTGCACCCATACTCGCTGCCTGACCTAAACAAATCGTACAAATATCTGGTTTGATGTACTGCATTGTATCATAGATCGCAAGACCTGATGTGACCACGCCGCCAGGTGAATTTATGTACATGTAAATATCATTTTTCGGATTTTCCGCTTCTAGATGCAGAAGCTGGGCGATAATGATGTTTGCCACATCATCATTTAAAACAGAGCCCACAAAAACAATACGATCCTTTAATAAACGGGAGTAGATATCATACGCTCTTTCAGCTTTCCCCGTTTGCTCAATGACCATTGGAATCAGTGTCATTTTTCCTCTTTTTTACTTTTATTCTTATTCGCTTTTTCCTGCTTAGGTTTTTCTTTTTTCGGTTTTACAAACTCAACTGTTTTCTCGATGCTCTTTATAACCTTATCACTTATGATATGATCCTTGATCTCTTCTTTATTGATCTGCTTTTTATAGAGCTCCTTGTACTTGTCGATATCCATACCCATTCTCTGTGCTGCCAGCTTGATCTCATTCTCAATTTCATCATCAGTTACTTCAACTTTTTCAAGCTCTTTTAACTTATTCATGACATAATATACGCGAATTTCATTTTCTGCATAGCTTTTATAGATATTTTTCATCTGCCCCATGGCTTCTGCATTGAGATTCTTCTGCTGTTTTGTATAATTTTTTATCATTTCTTCAGCATAGTTATCAACAAAACTTTCGGGCACTTCAAAGGGATTCTTCTCAATGATCTTCTGTATGATCAGCGATCTAATTCGATCATTATTTCTTTGTGATATTTGCTCATCAAGGCTCTTATTAATTTCATCCTGAAGTTTTTTCAGAGATTCGAAGTCGCCGACTTCCTTTGCGAAATCATCATTCAACTCGGGTAGATCTACATTCTTTACCTCATTAACGACAATGACCATCTCTTTTTTCTGAGGTTTATCTTTATCATCTTGAGGTCCAAGATCGACCATTGCTGTTATCTCATCACCCTTTTTAGCTCCTAAAAGTGCATCATCAAAAGCTTTTCCATATGTACCCTGACCGACCTTATATGAACTCTCATCTTTCTTTGTTACGTCTT
The DNA here is from genome assembly GCA_016932035.1 of Candidatus Cloacimonadota bacterium. NCBI lineage: Bacteria > Pseudomonadati > Candidatus Cloacimonadota > Candidatus Cloacimonadota bacterium. The sequence continues at coordinate 21,281 of JAFGDR010000001.1, read as the reverse complement.
TTCCGTTATATTTCAGAACTCTATAATTGATGACATCACCTTTTTCTGCAGCACCTTCTTTATCAGAAATGGTTGCATAACTTTCCTGCAGTCGTGCGAGTTCTCCATCAATCATATCTTTGGTTACTTTTTCCGGTTCGAACTCGATAGAAAGATTCTTATACTCTTTCAATTCAATTTCAGGATTCACTTCGAATACAAATTCTAACTCCATGTCTTTTCCAGTTTCCCAGTCTGATTTTTCAAGCACACCTTGATTGATTGGTTGGATGCTCATTTTTTCTAATTCCTGCAATGCATCTTTATAGTATTTGGGCACCGCATCTTCCAAGAAAGCCTGTTTGATCTGGTCGGCATACATCCTTTCGATCATCTTGATGGGAGCTTTACCTTTCCTGAATCCGGGTAATGATATATACTGACGGAAGCCATTCAAGGTTTTGTTATAATCTTCCTGAGCTTCATCTGCTGGTATTGACAGTATCATCTTCTTCTTTGTTTGACTCAGAGTCTCAATTTTCGGTTTCAATTCCATTCTATTTTCCTTATCTATATTTTCGATATTGGTGCGAAAGAGGGGACTCGAACCCCTACAACCTTACGGCCACTGGATTCTAAGTCCAGCGCGTCTACCAGTTCCGCCACTTTCGCACATTATGATATGATAATGCCACTTTTTTAAACCGTCAAACAGAACCTACTCGAGGAATGAGATATTCGCTTTCAGCTTCTCGATCGTATTTTCAAGCTGTTCTTTTCGTTCTTGTTCCTGTTCGATTATCTGAGAAGGTGCATTATTTATAAAATTATCATTATTAAGCTTTCCAACACATTTTATCAGACTATTCTCGACCTTTGACAACTTTTTCAAAAGCCGTTCACGCTCTTTTTCTAGATCGATGATACCTTCTAAAGGCATGTATATCTCGATGTCATCAACAACAGTCGTTGTCGATTTTTCAGGTTTGATCGCATCGTCACCGATATAGATATCTTTTACTTTTGCCATCACTTTAATGTAATGCCGATTATCCTGCAGCACAGCGCAACGTGCAGGAAGTACGTCTTTTACAACGATCTCAACCATTTCTCCCGGAGGAACGTTCATATCCTTTCGAATGCTTCTAATAGCAGTTATTATTTTGAAGATAAGCTGCATCTGTTCTGCTTCTTCAGGATATTCATCTTGCTTTGTAGCAATAGGAAATTCCGCCAGCATGATCGATTCTGCTTTTTCAATTGGATAGAATTCTTTCACACGCTGCCATATCTCTTCTGTAATAAAAGGCATGACAGGATGAAGCATTTTTAATGACTCATCAAGAACCTTCAACATAAGATACTTCGCCATTCTTCTTGATGCCTGATCATCGGAATTGTAAAATCTATCCTTGATGATCTCCAAATACCATGCACAGTATTCATTCCAGAAGAATTCATAGAGTTGATGGGTTACATCAAGAAACCTGTATTCTTCATATGCTGCAGTAACTGATTTTTTTACTTCATTCAAACGATGAAGAATCCATTTATCGGTCAGTTCAGTTTGTTCATCTTCCTCATCGGGCAAAACTGTGATCTCAGCTGCATTGGTCAGTGCAAAACGCGCTGCGTTCCATATCTTATTGGCAAAATTCCTGCCTGTTTCTATAAGACTATCAGAATAGAGTACATCATTTCCTTTTGGAGTATTAAAGACCATGCTGAATCTCAGGGCATCTGTGCCGTATTTTGCCATGATGTCTATTGGATCGGGTGAGTTTCCAAGAGATTTACTCATCTTTACACCATTTTCATCCAGAACAAGCCCATGGAGGTAAACAGACCTAAATGGAATCTCATCCATCATTTCCATACCACCCATGATCATTCTGGAAACCCAGAAAAAAAGAATGTCATACGCAGTGACAAGTAGATCGGTTGGATAGAAATATTCAAGCTCAGGTGTTTTTTCAGGCCAGCCAAGCGTTGAAAATGGCCACAGCCATGAAGAGAACCATGTGTCGAGAACATCAGGATCTTGATGAATATGTCTGCTTCCGCACTTGGAGCATTCTTCAGGTTCTTCCTTTGCAACCATGATCTGACTGCAATCATCACAATAATAGACAGGAATTCTGTGTCCCCACCAAATTTGACGGGAGATACACCAATCCCGGATATTTTCAAGCCAATTGAAAAATACCTTTTTATATCGGGGTGGATGAATTGCGATCTTACCTTCTTCGACAACCTTCATCGCTTTCTCTGCAAGAGGTTTCATTTTAACGAACCATTGGTTAGAAAGGTAAGGTTCGATTACTGTATGACATCTGTAACAATGCCCGACATTATGCTGATAATCCTCTATTTTTTCAAGTAACTTTCTGTCACGCAGGTCCATAATGACCTTTTCGCGACACTCAAAACGATCCATACCCGCATATTCATCACCAGCATTTTCATTCATAATACCATTCTCATTGATGATTGTGATCTTCGGTAGATCATGGCGCATCGCCATATCAAAATCATTTGGATCATGGGACGGAGTTACTTTAACACAACCGGTTCCGAATTCTTTATCAACAAACTCATCAGCAATAATCGGTATCTCCCGATTGACAAGGGGAAGAATGAGTGTTTCCCCGATATATTCTACGAAACGGGGATCTTTTGGATTTACTGCTACAGCCGTATCTCCGAGCATTGTCTCAGGTCTGGTCGTAGCAACAGTTATAAATGTATGTTTAATATTTTTAAAAGGATACTTAATATACCAGAGATGGGATGCTTTATCTTCATGTTCGACTTCATCATCAGATAAAGCCGTGTTGCATCTCGGGCAACAGTTTATGATATATTTGCCACGATAGATCAAACCTTTATCATATAAGCTAACAAATGCTTCTTTAACTGCATTGGAAAGACCCTCATCCATAGTAAACCGTTCACGTCTCCAATCACAGCACGCACCAAGTTTTTTTAGTTGATCGAGTATTTTTCCGCCTTTGGTTTCACGCCATTTCCAGATTAGTTCGATCAACTTGTCGCGACCAAGATCATGACGATTACTGCCCTTTTTTTCGAGATCACGTTCAACGACATTTTGCGTTGCTATACCGGCATGATCTGTTCCTGGAAGCCATAACGTCTCATAACCCTGTAGCTTCTTAAACCGGATAATGATATCCTGAAGTGTATTATTGAGCACATGCCCCATATGAAGTATATCCGTAACATTTGGAGGAGGTATAACGATTGTATAAGGCTTTTTCTTAGGATTTACTTCTGCATGAAAAAGTTCCTTTTCGGTCCAGAAATCATACCATTTCTTCTCGATCAAATGAGGATCATATACTTTTTCCATTTCTTTCATGGCTACTCCTTTGATGTTCAGCAACAAAAATCGGATAGAAGCCCGATTTTTGACAGCGCTATATGCTGTCAAGTTTTGTTCACATGCCCATCATCTAACTTACGTATAAAAAAAGAGCAGTTTGTAACTGCTCTCTGCTAGGGACGAATTTTAAGGTATTAAATCCCTAACAGATAATCTATATCTACCTCGCTAACAGCTTCTTTTCGTAGCTCTTCAAGTATCTGTTTGAATATCTGGCGGACGCGTTCCCGTGATAGTCCAAGCTCCCGGGCTATCTGAGCAAAATTCTTACCTTTGTCCTCTTCACCAAAGCCGAAATATTCTTGGATTATCCTAGCATCTCGTGGATTGAGTTTTTCGAGCTTTTTATTGATCTTCTCATGAAGTTTTTTTCGATAATAAATTTTCTTAGGATCGATAAGGTCTTCTTGGAAGGACGGAGCAGCGACTTTTCTTGCAGCCATCCTGGAAAGAGCATCTGTATCTCCATACATACTTTCAAGAGGAACAATGTCCGTGGTGGTATTCATGAGTTCAAGAGCTTTTTCCTCTTTAACATCCACTTTTTCTGCAATTTCTTGAGCTGTTGCTTCTTCGCCGCTTTTCGCTCGGTGTTTCCTTCGTGCATCCTCTATCTTGCTGATGGTTGTAATAGTCTTAGCAGGAATTCTGATCAGTCGGTTCTTCTCATAGATCGCATATTGGATCGACTGCTGGATCCACCATACTGCATAGGTTATTAGTTTTGTTTCCTTGCTGAGGTCGAATCGCTTGATCGCTTTAATGAGACCAAGATTACCTTCGCTAATAAGTTCGGATAAGCTGAGTCCTTTTCCCTGGAATTTACTGGCAACTTTCACAACAAATTTGAGATTGCTTTCAATAAGTTTGTTCATAGCTTTCTCGTCACCGGCTTGGGCTTTTGTAACCAGCTCACGCTCTTCTTCGCGGCTTAGTGTGGGAAAATCTGCAATATCAGAAAGATATTTTTGCAGTCCCCTATCCTCAGCAGGATTCATTGGAATTATTTTTGCTGCCAAAAGTTTCTACTTTTCGTTGAAAGATACTACCAATTAACGCTTTTTCCAGTTCCCTTAATGTTTGATTTTCTCTATCTTATTGAACTTTAATCGCTACATAATGATAGAACTGCGGAGGGGTGAGTACATAGAGAAGCACGGATTCAGTATCGCTGTCTTTCAACTTTTCAACTGCCTTATTATAATCTTTCGTACTTTCTATCTCCTCGTCTCCGAGTTCAAGAATGACATCGCCAACATTGAGATTTGAATCATACGCAGGAGAATCAACGTCAATCTTAGAAATGATTACTCCTTTGTCAATTTTCAAATTCAACTGTTTTGCAAAATCCGAATCGAGACTTTTTACTTCGATGCCCAGCCATGCTTTTCCATCTTCCTTGGATGGCGATTTTGCTGCAACAACCGTGTCTGGATATGCTTCAAGCTGTGCAGTCTTGGTGATCTTTTTTCCATCACGTAAAATTGTCATGGAAATCTTATCACCGACCTGTTTGTTGGCTACCATAAGTCTAAATTTATTGATGTTCTTCACCGGTTCTCCATCGAACTCGATGATCACATCACGTTTTTTCAATCCAGCTTTTTCTGCGGGTGTATCATCCTCAACCTTTCCAATCAGAACACCTTCAAGATTCGGGAGATCCAAACTTTTCTGCAACGCAGGAGTCACTTCCTGAGGTAAAATCCCAAGATATGCTCTCTCGACAAATCCCTTATCGATCAGATCGTCAATAAGAGCTTTTACAATATTGATTGGAATTGCAAATCCGATACCAATATTTCCACCACTCACTGAAGAGATCGCAGCATTGATACCGATCACATTACCATTGATATCAACGAGAGGACCTCCGCTGTTACCAGGATTGATAGCTGCATCGGTTTGAATATAATCCTGATACATCGGTGAATCTTCTCCAAAATTGAGATTCGCCCGTCCTTTTGCACTCACCACACCTGTGGTTACCGTACCCTGCAAATTTTCCGAGAAAGGATTACCAATTGCTATAACCCAATCACCAACTTTTATCCAATCAGAATCACCAAGTGGTGCAATAGCGATGTCAGCACCCTTTTCAACTTCGATCTTTATTACCGCAACATCTGTTTTGTCATCCAAACCAACAACTTCAGCATTATATTCCATCTGATCGTGCAGTGTGACAGTGATCTTTGCGTCATCACTTTTTCCAACAACATGATTGTTGGTGAGAATATACACCTCTTTCCCCTCTTTCCTGAAAATAAAACCGGAGCCGTATCCAATGGAACGTCTTTTATTATCCGGCTGTGGAAAGAAAAACTTAAAAAAATCATCATTGAAAGGAAAAGGTGACGAATATTGTTTATAATTATTCGAAACTTCCCATTCAACTTTGATATTGACAACAGTCCCGATAAGATCATCAACGATCTTTACAAAGGGACTATGCCCATCATTATCAACGAGTGGAATCGATGCGAATGCGCTTGTTGAAAAACACATTACCAACAAAAGAATGATCAATGAATATTTCACTCTTCGGCTGAACATATACGTAACCTCCGTTTCGTTATGCTTTTTTCACTTTCCCGCTTTTTATACAGCTTGAACATACAGTCATCTTCTTGACTGTTCCATCAACCTCGACCGAAATCTTTTGCAGATTAGGATCCCAGCGACGGTTCGTACGTCTATCTGATTTACTTCTATTATGTCCAAACATCGGGCTTTTTCCGCATATTTCACATTTCTTTGACATAAAAACCTCATATTAGTTTAATTCGTTTTCATTTTAGATGACATTTTTCTGAGACCTGAAATTTTGAAGCAAGTTTTTTATTTCTTGCTTCTCTTACATATTTAGGTTTAGGTTCTATTCATGGCAAGAAAAAAAAGATCATTCTACATAGAAACACTCGGATGCCCAAAAAACCTGGTTGATAGCGAGGTGATCGTTTCAAACCTTTGCGATGCTGGTTTAGAAATAACACATGATCCAGAAAAGGCAGAAATTCTGATCGTGAATACTTGTGGATTCATTGAACCTGCAAAAGAGGAATCAATTGATGTAATATTGGATTTTGCACGTTTAAAAAACAAGGGTATGGGTCAAAAGCTCATCGTCACTGGATGCCTTGTTCAAAGGTATAAAGAAGATCTGCAAAAGTCCTTATCGGAAGTCGACTACTTTTTTGATCTAGATAATATTTCAGGTATCACTCGAACTCTCAGTTCATATAAACAATTTGAAGATAAACGTTTCATTCTTACTCCCAAACATTATGCCTATCTGCGTATCAGCGATGGCTGTGAAAATTTTTGTTCGTATTGTGCAATTCCATACATTCGAGGACCTGTTCGAAGCAAATCAATTGAAGATATTATTGATGAAGCCCAGCAGCTAGTTGATCAAGGTGTTAAAGAAATAATCGTTATTGCACAAGACATCGGAAATTATGGGATCGATATTTACGGTGAAAGCCGGCTGGTAGAACTTCTACAAAGATTGGACAATATTCAAAATCTGCATTGGTTACGATTGCTCTATGTAAATCCCCAGCATGTGACCGAAGAGTTACTTGTAACGATCAGGAATAGCAAGCATATCCTCAAATATATCGATATCCCTATTCAGCATATCAGTGATAACATTCTTCACTCGATGAACAGGAAAACATCAAAAGAGGATATTCTGCTTGCACTTTCTTTGATCAGAACCATTGTGCCCAACATATCAATCAGAACTACTCTCATCGTTGGATTTCCCGGTGAAACCGATCAAGATTTCCAGGAACTCCTCGATCTTGTCAAAAAGGAACAGTTCGATCATCTCGGAGCATTTACCTATTTTCAGGAAGATGGAACACAAGCAGCCTTGTTACCCAACCAAGTTCCTGAGAATGTAAAACAAAAAAGATATGATCGTATTATGGAAACCCAGAAATCGATTTCTCAAGAAAAACTACAGGGCTTTATCGGCAATAAATTGACTGTTATAGTTGACAAGAAAATCAAGCCAAAAATCTATGAGTGCCGTTCCCAATTCGATGCACCGGACATCGATGGAATTATTTATCTTGAAAAAGCAGAAGTTGAGGTCGGTGATCTTGTTGAAGTTGAGATTGTGGATAGTCTTGAGTATGATCTTATTGCTCTTCCGGTAAAAAAATACAGGAGTAACACATGAGAAAAAGAATCTTTAGCGGCATACAGCCCAGCGGAAAATTGCATATTGGTAACTATCTTGGTGCGATCAAGAACTGGATCGGGTTGCAGGACGAGTATGACTGCATCTGGGGTATTGTCGATTATCACTCTATGACCATTCCTTACGATCATGAAGGCATGGAAGAACGAGTGCTTGATTGTGCTGCCACGTATCTCGCTGCAGGTCTAGATCCGGAAAAATGTATCCTCATGATCCAGTCCAAAGTAAAAGAACACACTGAACTTACCTGGATATTAAATACTGTTACTCCAATTTCATGGCTTGAACGAGTCCCGACTTTTAAAGATAAATCAAAGCGTTTTACTGACAATGTCAATATGGGTTTGATGGACTATCCGGTACTCATGGCTGCTGACATAGTCTTATACAAAGCTGAAGCAGTACCTGTTGGAGAAGACCAGCTTCCACATCTTGAATTGACGCGTGAGATCGTTCGCAGATTCAATAATGTTTTCGGTGATACATTTCCCGAACCAAAAGCCATTACGTGCGAAGGTGCACTGGTGCGTGGCCTTGATGGACAGGCAAAGATGAGTAAATCACTCAATAACTGCCTCTATATCGATGAAACACCTGATGAAATTTGGAAAAAAATATCTGTCGCAGTTACCGATCCTCAAAGAGTAAGAAAAACTGATCCGGGCGATCCAAAGGTCTGTAACATCTTTTCGTTGCATCAACTCTTCTCAACAAAGGATCAGATCGCACATTGTGCTGAAGGATGTAGAAATGCAGGTATCGGTTGTATCCAATGCAAGAAGATCCTGGCTGAAAATATTGCCAACGAACTTGCTCCGATCAGGGAGAAAAAACTCAAACTCCTTGATGATATCGGGTATATCCGAGATGTTCTTGATGCAGGAATCGCTCATAGTCAGAAAATAGCTACGCAAACAATCCAAGAGGTGTATGAGAAGATTGGAACGAATTATCAATTCATGAAAAATGAATAGATATTCATGGATCCAATTTCTTTAAATAATTTGACAGTAAAATACCACACATTGCTTTTATGTTCCAATAAAATGACTTAGGTTGAAATTTATGTACACGTTCTTACTTATAATACATGTTATTGTGTGTATCGCATTGGTGATCTCAGTGCTTTTGCAGTCAAGCAAAGGTGGAGGGCTCGGTGGTGCTTTCGGTGGAGGTGGTGGTGACACCGTTTTTGGCGGACAAAGTGCTTCCAATTTCTTAAAAAAAACCACCCGTGTTCTCGGCGGTGCATTCATGGTGCTAACCATCTTACTTGCGCTTACGCTTAAGCCGACCCAAATGCAGAAAGAAGCCGGGCAGGTTTCAGAAGAACTTCAAAAGGAAATTGATCAAAGTGACCAAACTCCTCAAGATGCACCTGCAACACTCCCCGAAGGTTTTGAAGTAATACCTGAAGAAACAGGAACTCAAGAACAATAAATTTCGTGCAGAAGTGGCGGAACTGGCAGACGCGCAAGACTAAGGATCTTGTGTCCGCAAGGATGTAGGGGTTCGAGTCCCCTCTTCTGCACCACTCATTCATACAATCATCTGCGCCCGTAGCTCAACTGGATAGAGCACCTGACTACGGATCAGACGGTTCCCTGTTCGAATCGGGGCGGGCGCGCTTTCTATCAATTACATATAAAATAAAATACTATTTACTTGACCTTTTCAATGTATCAAATTTGAAAAATGCTATTATTATGTTGGAGATTTAACTATGAAAAAAATAATTTTAGGTTTAACATTACTCAGTCTTGCTTTCCTTATGTCATGTTCATCAAGCACAGGTTCAAATGAATCACCTACTATTACATTTGTTCATCCACAAAACAATGAAACGATCAATGACTCGATTTACACCATTGAGGTGTCTGTAGAAGATACTAAAAGTATTGTCTCTGTGTCGATTTATGCTGACTCAGTTTGCCTGTACCAATCAACAGATAGTAAAAATTATACATGTGAGTGGCATACATATTGGTTCACAGATTCAGCGGATCATACTATAAAAGTGGAAGCTACCGACAGTGATGATAAAACAACAACAAAATCTGTCGATGTTACTCTTTCCGAACAAGCATACATAACACCAAAACCATTGACACCAGCCAACAATGCAACCCTTCAGTATCCTGTTAATCTTACCTGGACTGCTATTGATAATGCTTTATCATATGAAGTTGACCTCGTTATCAATAGTGTAACATTCCCCCTCACTCCTGCCACCAATTCACAAACGATCGATTACACAATTTACGGTGCAGCAACGTGGAAAGTAAAAGCAGTCGATGCCTTTGGAATGAGTACAAAGTACAGCGAAGAATATCATTTTACTGTAACGGAAACAAAGTAGTAGCTTCAATATTTCTAAAATAGAATATATTTCACTGGCGAGAATACTAATTCTCGCCTTTTTATTGACATCATTTTCTATGAAACATCAGTCTCATTAAGTTTTTTGATTTAATATTAATGATTCAGTAAGAGGAAAATTTACAGTATGATCTGGTTACAGGCAATTATAACAGTCTTATTTGTGCTAATCCACCTGTTTGCAGAAAGATTTCATGTAACAAAACACGGTTCGCGTCGTGCATGGCTCTCTTTTGCAGGTGGAGTCTCGGTCTCATACGTATTTATTCATATCTTTCCTGAGTTGGAGCTCACTCAACAGCATCTCTCCACACATTGGAACTTCATCCCATTTATCGAACATCATGCATATCTCATTGCATTAGTAGGATTGATCGTTTTTTACGGACTTGAACGAGGGGCGAAGCTTTCACAATCGAAACAGAAACTCCAGCACAATCATACGAAAACAACAACAAGCCAGGGTGTTTTCTGGCTGCATATAGCTTCATTTGCACTCTACAATGCCTTGATCGGATACCTCCTTGTTCATAGAGAGGAACAGGATTTATACGGACTGATTTTCTTCTCCATTGCAATGGGACTGCATTTTTTTGTTAACGACTATTCACTACGGCAGTTTCATAAAGATACTTACCAAAAGTATGGCAGATGGGTCCTGAGCGGCATGATCTTCATTGGCTGGTTGGTCGGACTTGCAACAAAGATAAGCGAAGCAATGACCGGCGTGCTTGTTGCCTTTCTTGCCGGTGGCGTGATCCTCAATGTGCTCAAAGAAGAATTACCAGAAGAAAAACAGAGCAGTTTTTGGGCTTTTGCATGCGGCGCTGCTGTGTATACGGTGCTTTTACTATTGTTATAATGACCATAAAATCTGGAGGAAGATTATCATGAAAAAGATCGTATTTATTATGATTGTTTGCATACTTGTTCTTTTTATAAGCTGTTCTCAAAAACCTATGATATTTACTTACCTGGACTATCCACCCTATTGCTGGACAGATGCAGAAGGTAATGCGCACGGCATTTATATCGATATTATTAATGAAGTTGTACGAGATCGAATGGGAATTCCTGTTGTATATCAAGAACATTCATGGGATGTTGCCCAGAAACTGGTTCAAGACGGAGAAGCTGACGCATTCATCACAGTTCCTACCCCAGAGAGAAGGGAATACACAGAAATCAGCAATGAGCCGCTTGTTTCGGATGGATGTGTTCTCTTTACTCAAAAAGACAACAAACGTTTGGAAGAAATTCAAAAAATCACAAACCTCCCCGAGTTGAAGGATTTTACATTACTCGACTATACGGGCAGCGGATGGGCAAGACAGCATCTCGCAGATTTTGATGTCGAATGGATGCCGGGCATTAAACAGGTACTGATCGAACTTGCAAACGGGAAGGGTGATATTTTTGTTCAGCCCCCTATCTTGACCAAGTACAACATCAAAGAATTGAAACTTGAAGACAAACTTATTGAGATCCCTAACTCTCTTGATGAGATACATTTCTATTTGTGTGTAGGAAAAAATTCATCATTTGTCCATATTCTTCCTGAATTTGATAGGATCATTACAGAAATGAAACAGAACGGTTCGCTGCAGAAAATTATTGATTCGTATTAATGTTTAAAACATAACGCGATATTGATTAATATCGCTTTCGAAGATTTGATAATTATCTTTGTGTCAGGGAGTGTTCCCTGACACCTCGTTTATATTAATTACTGATTACTCTGCTCCTCAAGATCATCACGAACAAGTAAACTGGTAGACATACCTGCAATTAAAAGTTTCTGATCATCGGAAATACCATTCTTTATCCACACTGCCCCGGCATTGATCGTGGAAACTGCTCCGATTGTCTGGTCATTATACACAAACTCATATCCATATACATCGCCCTGGAATATCTTGGGAATATTCTGCCCTTCCACCTGAAGAATGCCCTTAATTGTGATCACTTCTCCCTTATCGTTTTTGGCTTCTCCCATCGTAAGATTTTTCGGAGAACCCTGATCAGGATTATTTACGACAAAATTCCAGATATCCATTCCCTTGTCGAGAAGCACACTACCGTAAAAATAATTCTTATATGACAGATCGATCGAGAAAAAGTCATTAAGCACACTCACATCGGATTGTTCGAATTGACCTGCACAGACCACTTCTGCCTGAGTTCCATCAGGGGTGTATTGGATAAAATTGAATTTCTGTTTTGCAGATTTCATTTGAAGAACATCGGAAGTATTAGATTCAGAGGTAGTCCAACCCTTGTTAAATTTTGATGTTTTATAGTCACCAAAGGTAATGACCTTATTCCAGCTGAAACCATACCTTCCCTTGACGGGGTACATGGATGTGTCGCTCTGAAGGGCTGATGGAAGTTTGATTTGAGGAACAGAACATCCGATAACCATTAAAATAGCAATAATAACAGCACAAATTTTAGATATAACTTGAGATTTATTCATGTAAAAACTCCTTAATATTTAATGACTAATGCACCATCTGAGGAAGAGGAAATCCAGTACGCAAGCGGAACTTCGATGATAAATATATCGGACAACTCGACGAAGGAAACATCAAAAGACTCGTCAGCATTCGTGAATGAAATTGATTTGATGTTCTTCACAACATTTCTGTTCATGGTCAGTTGGTACACAGCACTGGCCATAAAACCGGCTGCCATCTGATCATCTTCCCCTTCTTCATCATCTTGAGGAAAAGCAATGTAGATCTCATTCTTGTCAATAAGCGGAACGAATGCTGGAGCATCGTCTTTCTTCATCTTCTTGTAATCTTTGCTGTTCGTATCGATGGTAAGATACATCTCGTACCCGCATTCGAGCTCAGTATCGACTTTCTTACAATCTGCCTTAACACTCTTCGGGAACGTGTCTATGATCTGTTTCTCATTGAATGTGTAAATATCTTCACATGGATTCTCATTAGACTTTCCACCCATGCTTTTAGACATCTCGAAAATACTTTTACTTACAGAGAATTTAATAAATACTTCCAAATTATCACCGTCTTTAGAAATATGCTGGGTGATATTAAAACAGCCAGCCATAACAAGTATGGTCAAAACGACCAAACCCAAACTAATCCATCTTTTTTTCATGTCTTCTCCTTCCGAAGTTGTGAAATATACTATTGTTTTTCTAATGTTGCTTCTGCAATTATTTTATGTTGAATATTCAGTATTTTGCACGTCATTTTGTCATCGTAAACATCGATAATGCCGTATGTTGCAATACGTCCCTTATCCTCGGCAGCTCTCAAATGCCCTGGATTGAACATCAAGCCCCATATACTGTTTGCACATTCCCAGTTATGTGTATGACCAAACAACATTGCATCCGCAGAATGAGTCAGGTCGTCTGGTGAATGCGCAATGTGCAGGTTCCAGCCATCGATCTCAATATCGAGAGTGTGCGGCAAAGAACCATTCCGGTAATCCTTATGAAAGATACCTGGAACCCGATAGACTTTTCTTCCTCTTCTGTTGTAAACACAGTTATCCAAATCTTCATAATTATCGCCAAGATGAATGATCACATCAGCAAGGATGTTGCTGTCCAGCACATGCTGTAGCAGATCGTAATTTCCGTGTGTGTCACTAACGACTAAAACCGTTTTCATGTATACACCTTTAACCGCAAATCAATATTCAGAAAATTTAACGTCAAATAATTAATAGAACCGTTTTAAAATGCCTGCCCAAGACTAAAATAGAACTTTCCGGATGGTTCACCTGCTTTGGGAAACCAATTAAATCCATAATCACATCGTACCACGCCAAGAGGTGTATTTACCCGAAGTCCGATCCCGGGACAGCTTCTCATTGGTTGCTTTTTTACATCTTTGAGATATTTCCACACATTCCCAAAATCAAAGAATGCAACGGCACCGACAATCTTATAGATCGTCTGTCTTAGTTCGAGATTTCCCACAAATTTATACCTGCCGCCGAGAGGATTTCCACTGTCATCCAACGGTCCAACTTTCCTGTAGCGAAAGCCGCGCATAGACTGCGGTCCACCGGCATAGAATCTTTCGTTAAGGGGTACATAGGTAGAATTGCCAAACAGCGTTAAGCCCCCTGCTTCAAAGGAGGTGGCAAGAATTGTGTTAGGGGTCAATGACCAATAAAATCTACTCTTTGCTGTCATCTTGCCGAAAAGACTGCTGCTCTTTTGATAGGATTCTGCAAGTTCATTATCGATAGACAGCATGTAACCCTTTGTCGTATTGAAGATATTATCTCTTTTATCCTGGATCGCTGAAAGGATGAGTGAATTCAAGTTAGACTTATATGTATCCGGGATTTCCTGGACTTCTACCTTAGTGAAATGAACTCGTTCATACCTGTAGGCAAACGAAATGCTGGCATAATGGGTAAAGGATTTTCCAATGATCAGCTTGGCACCATATTGAGATACATCATATCCCGGCTCTTCATTGAAACTATCAAAGATATTAATGTCAGTCTTCAATCGGATCCCAAATGTCCACGGCTCCGTATAAGATGCTTCAATTTTCCGTGTTATTGAACTCAACCTTCCATTCAAACTTATCTTTTGAGCCGTACCCCACAGGTTGCTGTTCTGCAGTTCTGCAAAGATGCGTGCACGTTCCAGGGAGCCATATCCAACACCAATATTGAATTCACCGGGTATCTTCTCTTTAATCTCGACGAGAACATCTTTCTGAGATGAAAGTGAGTCAAGAGTAACGGGTCGGATGAATACACTTTCAAATAATCCGGTGAGATATAATGAGCGCTGGGAAGCGAGGAGCTTTGAATAGTCCACGATCTCATTCTGTTTGAACGTGATCTCCCTCATGACGATCTTCTTTTTTGTGACATCCAATCCTTGTACGATGATATCCCGGATTGAATATTGTTCATATTCGGTTATTCGAAAATCAATCAATGCGCGGTGATATTCCTCATTGATGCGGATATCCGGCACAACCTCAGCGTCGAGATATCCAAGATTTGCATACATGGTCAGAAGTTTATAGGTGGCGTCCTGAACCCTCTTTTGTTGCAACAGGTTATCTTTTTTCAACCCGATTTCTTTCATCAGCGTAGAATCCGAGAAAACCGAATTACCAAAGACCTCGACTCCTTCGATATAGGTTGGTTCTCCTTCAGATATGATTATCGTAATGGAAAGTTTCTTTTTCTCCTCATTTCTATCAACGGTATAATCGACGATCTTTGCTTTAAGATAACCGTTCTGGTGATAGAACAAAGCAAGATTTTTTAGGTCATCGCTGAAGATTTCAGGATAGTAGTATCCCGGACTAAGAAATTTTGAGGAACGCGTAACCATGACTTTTCGCAAGGTGCCGGAACGATATACATTGTTTCCTTCAAAGGTTATGGATGTTATTTTGAACGCCTCTTTTTTAGCATACAGAAATGATGCCGTCATACAGAAAACAAGGATCATCAGGATGCATTTTTTTAATCTCATTTGAAATTCATCCTGTAGATCACATCGATGCCGGCATTACCGTCCTGGTCTGCCTGTCCTTGCAAATAAAAATGGTCGGTTAGTTTATAATCAAGCTCGATGCTTTGTTCGTTCATATACCCGATACGTGTCGAATAGGTAACTTTCATTCGTTTTGACAGCTGTTTTGAAGCAACGAGTTGAGGACCCCATGAGTCACCGAACTTGAAAAGATTTCCCTCGA
The DNA here is from genome assembly GCA_016932035.1 of Candidatus Cloacimonadota bacterium. Lineage (NCBI taxonomy): Bacteria > Pseudomonadati > Candidatus Cloacimonadota > Candidatus Cloacimonadota bacterium. The sequence goes on along the minus strand of JAFGDR010000001.1, from coordinate 5,590 downwards.
TCGACACATCGTCAAGATCAAACATCTGCGCCATCCTGCTTGCGACAAATCCTGATATCTTCTGGCTGGAATACTGTTCAGCGCGTTCAAGGAGTATATTCTTTAACGAAGTATCATACTTGTCCGGATCCTGGGTAAATATCTGATCCCTGGTAGTTCCGAACGTGAGGAGCGAAAGTATATTTGCTTCATCCAGTGCAGGCACTGATTGAAGAGATATCTTCGCTTTATCTGCAGGTCCGGTAACCGCAAAAATAATGTGATAGGGATCAACATCAGGTTCTGAGTAGTTTTTAATATCTGTTTCAGCCTGAATGTCGAGGATAGGATTGATCATATTCGAATCTGTAAAATCAAGAACACCCCGTGTGATGTTGAATTTTCTATCCAGATACACAATATAGCCGTCCGTGATCTCAAGACGTCCTGCAATATTCGGTTGCGCAAGAGTTCCGATCACAGTAATGTCTGCCTTTGCACGGATCCTTGCAAGATTATTCTCGACCCATATATCTTTGCTTTCCGTAACTCGAATATTGAGCTTCGTCTGCATCATCACAGGTGACGGTTTTTTAAATATCTTCGGTTTGCCGATTGAAGCCAGCACCTTTGAGATCTGGACATCCTCAAGATATTTTGTTTTACCGAGAATAATTGTTCCATCGATTTGATATCCGGTCTTTTGCTGCGAATACTTCATATCGATACTTTTTACCAAAACTTGGAATTTTTTTGGTTCTCTAAACGAGATATCCTCGGCGTGAATATTGAGGGCAATATCACTTATTGTGTTATTTGTGTAGGAAACATAACCCTTACTCGAGATCGTTCCATCACCAAATTTGCATGACAAGGTATTAATGTCGAAACGTTCGTCAGTGGCAGTGATATCAAGCATACATTTGGTGAGCGGTATTGGAATATCTTCCATCAGCAATTCAAGGTCGGATGCCTTCAGCCATCCTCTTAACCGAGGATTTTGTGGTGAGCCCAGCACATGGATGGAAGCATTCATGAGACCCTGTGCATTCATGATCGCAGGTACGACTTCAACGAATGAAACATCAAAATCATCAGCATTCAAAGTAACATTTATTCCTTCAGGTTTATAGTTTCCTTTAACGGTAATTGCCTGAAGTCCGTTTATTGAAAGAGCAATATCAGTCGAGATTGCACGCCAGTCCCGGGAAGTGACACTTCCGGAAAATGAAAAATTCTTCTTCTCATACAAACCAGTGAATTTATTGATGTTCAGGGTACTATCTGCAAAGATAATGATTGCACTGAGATTCTCTATGGGTGATTTATGCGAGTCTAGCTGAACAAAACCGTCTTTTATCCTCAATGAACCATTTATTTGGGGATTGCCAAGCGTTCCACCTACTTGTCCTGAAGCTGTTACTATACCCTTGGTTTGAACAGCATCCAGAAACTCCTCAGCAAAATCTGCCAGTGCAACATCTGTCATAGAAACTTCCCCTTGAATCGAACATCTCGGGCTTATCGTAATATTTCCATCATAACGATCCAGACCAAGTTTCCCACGAAAACGAATGTCATTATTAAAAAGCTGTACAAGACCACTGCTGAGAATAAATTCACTGGGAGTAAGCTGTCCCTGCAGTGTTATTGCATCAATAAAAATATCTTTGTACGATGGCTTATCAATTGCCAGCTGTATTGAACCTGTCGGGTTTTGCAGATCACCCTTAAAGGAAATACTGCCGGAAATATCTCCCTGCACGCCGGTTAGCGAATCTGATACAGCACCAAGCATAGTAAGTGATATATCTTTTAACTGGGCATCGAATGTCATCATATCATCGAGAATGAAGTTAGTTTGGATTGTTCCCAGATGCTTTTGCTCACGTTCCATCTCATCGGTAAAATCAATGGTTAGAGATCCACTTCTATTATTTACTGAGACGTCGCCTTGGGCATCACAACTGATTTTATCTGTTTTAATATGAAGTTGATCGATGGTCACATCAGAGTTTTTTGCGCGGCACAATACAGAGATAACCGGCACGGAGAAATCTCTATACTGAACACTATCCGCATGAATGGTCAATGAGCCGGAGAAATCCTCCATCGAGCCTGTTAAGGATCCTGCATACTGAACTCGCCCTTTGATCTGCTCACCCATCAGCTTTTGTGCAAGCGGCTCAAGAGAATCAAGTGCACCTTTAAAAGAACTCTTGAGTATCATAAGTGAACTATCAACATAAGAAACATCTGCATAAAGCGAATCCAAGGGCACATTCATATATGAAAGACCTTTTCCTTTGATAGTTGCCCGAACTGATGGATTATCCAGACTTCCATTGAAATCTGCTTCTGCAAAAACAGCGCCTGCTGCATCAGGTATATTGAAAAGCCCTGCAAGATGCTTGATATCATCGATGGTGACTTTCGCAGTACCGCGTATAAGAGAATCATGTATCGACAGATCGCTTTCTATAGAAGACAAGCCCTGAGTTACCCGCAAGGACGCCTTACCTTCTTTATAGGCAAAGGTGCATCCCAAAGGATCGATTCTCTTCTTATGAAAGACAAGTGATCCCAGCTTAATGTTACCGGAAAGACTCGATGAGAGCATTGCATTCATCTCACCCGAAGCATGTAAAGATCCGTTGATAGAGCCCGAATACGGTGACTCGTTATCATAAAGGAAATCCCAGAGTTGTGAATAATCAATATTCGCAATTTGAAGCTCGGTTTGATAGGATTCTGATTTTTGGGTTTCTAACCATCCCCGTGCAGAAATTGTACCACCGAAAACCTCGGTTGATAGGTTTTTGATTCGAAGAGAATCGCTCTCGAATGAAAGAGTAATAGTTGTATTCTTGAGATTTATTTCTTCTGCTCTTACATCGGGAATATTGATCACAGCTCCAATGTTTGGTTTCGATGGCGTTCCATCGACGTGAACATCAAGCGTAATATTATTTAATTCCAGCCGCAATTTATCAGGAAGGTCTTTCCCGAAGATCTGCACATACTCAGATGGATCTCCATCGATTGTTATGTTTGCCAGAATTTTTGTATCCTGTTTTGTGATATGAACTTCTGCGCTTCCCGAACACGTCATTCCTTTTGATGAAAACGAAATATCAGAAATATTATAAACATCAGATGAAATGGTTCCTGAAACAGCAAAGTTTTCTATTCCGTACATTTGATCATTTTTTTGTATTGCTGCTGAATTAAATTGTACAATAAATCCATAGGTTTGATGCATATGTTCAGATGTAAGCGTCAATAAGAAATCCCGGATTGTTGCATCGAGTGGGATTGCCTGGTCATCATAGGATATTGAAGAATTGGTTAGCTCTATCTTTCCAAGAACAAGCTGCAATGTTTTTTTGGATGGCTCTTTTGCTGCCGGAAGTTCAGGCAGTAAAAAAATACCATCTTTATCTCGGAGTAATGTGGCATCCAGCCCTTTAATGAGTATCTCTGAGATAGATAGTTTATTTGATATCAAAGCAAAAATATTATAGTGAACTTCAATTGATGAGACTGATAGTGATGACATGCTCGAAGGGGGATCGCAATAAATATTGAGACTGTTAATCTTGATATGAGAAAAAACATTCGTTCTGAATTCTTCAATAGACACTGTCATGCTCAATGTTTTAGATACATTTTTCTCGATAATGTTCTTAATAAAACCCTCACCAAGAGGTGACCCTGCAACCAATACAAGTATTACACACAACAGGAGCAGACTTGCTAATGTAATAAGGAATATTCTCAGGCTATTCTTAACAACTTTGTTCATCACCAGAAAAAGTACTACTCTTTCTTTTCGGATTTAGTAATTGGCAATATAGTATTATCAAGTCTTCGGTCACCAAACCATACAATTCGTTGTGGGAATGCGATCTCAATACCTTGAAGTTCAAGTGTTTTCTTGATCCTCCAAAGCATACTTGTTTTCAGTGCCCACCATTCACTCACAGGAGCCCATATCTTCACATTTACATTCACTGCATTGTCACCGAGTTTATTAACCCAAACGAGGGGTTCAGGATTTTTGAGTGCGAAGGGTTCGTTATTGATAAGCTCTTTAATGATTGCAATGGCTTTATCTGCATCGTCGTTGTATCGGATCCCAACATCATACTCAAATCGACGCGCTACATTTGAAACATAATTAGATATATTCGCAGTAAAGACTTTTTCATTGGGAATTCTCACCTGATATCCATCGAATGTTCGAATCGTGGTGGAGATGATCCTGATGTCCTCCACAATTCCAGTGATGTCATCAATATTTACGGTATTCCCGATACGAATTGGACGCTCGATCATAAGAAATATTCCAGAAACCAAATTTCCAACAATGCTCTGACTTGCGAAACCAATAATAATACTGATGATCCCACCTGCAACAAGAAGCCCGGAAAGCTTCAGTCCAATGATAGAAAGAGCCCAGATCAACCCGATAAGAAGTATCAGGTAGGATACAATTTTGACAACCACTTCCATGCTGTCTTTCGACGTCTTATTCTTTAAAGCACGACGAACATAAAGAGATAGAATCTTGGAAATTATTATTGAAAGTATAAAAATTGAAAGAGCTATTATCAATCTCAGAAGCGTGACATTTCCCCAGACGATCGTTTTAAGCATTAGAGTCCTTCCATCATGACAAATTTAGTTGAAAGCATAGCTAGCTTTCTGCTTTTATACAGTTCCATCGCTTTTTTGAAGCCTTTCTCGGACTGAGGTGCATAACAGTCCGTTTCCGCGGTGATTTCGTTGGCGATCTTCATCGTAGCATAGAGCTGAACTAATTTATCATTATAATAAAGCTTCATCGCATAAGCATTAAATACTATTTTTGAAATTGTGTTCCACTGCGTATCTGTATTTTTTACCGTTACATGCACAATACCTTGATGAAGCAGATCGACCTGAGGAATATCGGCATAGATCGAAGATTTATGATATCTCGTCACAATGCCGTTACGGGGATCTCCATACAAAGAATATTTTGCTGGAACCAAACTGATATCATCGAAAGGTTCGAAATCCTGCTTTTTGAAAATAAACACACCAATTTCTATTGGAAATGTTGCATAGAAGCTCTCCTGCCGATGGGGTGCAATGGATAGTGTCCTGTCAAACTCCAGAAGCAAATAATTGGTAATGTGTTTTGGATGATTCAGCGGTTCTACCGGATTGATGATGATGCGAGATTTGTCTGATAAAATAATCTTCTCAACTGGAGGTTTGTCAGCAATCTGGCGGGTATAGCAAAATCCGTAACTTGCTTTACTCACTTCGATCGAGAGGTCGTTTTCTTTTATAGAAAACGGAACATTATTTGTTCCATACATAGAATCTCCGATTTAGTTTATACGTTACATTTGAGTATTTATTTTTTCTTTAATTGATGTCAATAATTTTTCTGTTACAATCGTGTCTTATCCAATTATGGTTTTGGTACATGAGCCGGTACTAATGATTCGAGGACCATTCGTTTACCATTCTGTATCTTAATCAATGTGATAACTTTTTGAGGTATTCTCTGATCATTATAATAGGACAGTATACCTGTCACACCCACAAAATTGTAAAT